>JBJEQI010000024.1:0-4210 GCA_051881675.1 Acutalibacteraceae bacterium | reverse complement strand
GGGAGCTGCGCGCGTTTCGGGCGGGCTCGTTTCGCATGGCGGTCAGCGCCGACGCGCCCGTTGTCCCGTTTGCGCTCACCTTTCGCCCGCCGCGGGGAATCTGGCGCTTTAAGCGCCGCCCGTGTGTGACGCTGAACATCCTGCCGCCGATCTATCCCGACGCGGCATTGCCGAAAAAGCGACGGGAGAAGGAGCTTGGCGAGCGCTGTCATGAGGCGATGAGCGCGTTTATTGATCAATATTATCAGGGCGGTGACGACGGTAATGGCGGTGTATGATCAGATCTGGGTCGTTTTGATCTACGGCTTTTTAGGCTGGTGCGGCGAGGTCGCGTTTGCGGCGGCGCGGCACGGGAAATTTGTCAACCGCGGATTTCTGAACGGCCCGATCTGCCCGATCTACGGATTCGGCGTGCTGATCGTGTCGGCGGTGCTGTCGCCGATCGCCGATAATTGGTTTTTGCTGTTCGTCGGCGCGGTCGTTTTGACGACGCTGCTGGAATATCTGACGGGGCTGGTGCTGGAGCAGATCTTTCACCGCAAGTGGTGGGATTATTCCGCTGTGCGGTTCAATCTCGGCGGCTATGTCTGCCTGCGGTTTTCCCTGCTGTGGGGCGTTGCCGCGTCGGTCGTCGTAAAATTTGTCTATCCGCTGACCATGCGCGCGGTGAGCCTGCTCCCGCGGGTGCTGGATATTGTTTTGTTAGCGGTCTTATCGGCGGTTTTTCTGACCGATCTTGTGATTACGCTGGTGAGCATACTCGGCCTGCCGCGCCGCCTGCGGGCGATCAACGAGGCGGCGAGCGCGCTTGTCAAACTGTCCGACGAGATCGGCGAAAATGTCGCTGCGACCGTTTTTCGCGCGGAGGACGAGCAAAAGCGCCTTGCCAAAAAGGGCGCCGAGCTGCGCGAGCATTTAAGCGGGCAGAAAGAGCGGCTGAAATCATCGGTCAAGTCCAAGCGCGAAGAGGCGCGCATGGAGGCGCAGCAGATGGCGGAGAAATACGAGCGCCTGATTGGGCGAGGCTTTACCGCCCGCCGTATCGGAAAAGCGTTTCCGAACCTCGGCGCGGGCAAGCTGTTTGATATGTTCAGCGAGCGCCGCCCGCGGAAAAAATAGGATAAAAACGGCGGCGCACGGCAAAACAGCACTGTCATACCGCCGCATAAGGCATCCCCCTGCACGTTTTTTCGCGCAGGGGGATGTTTGTGTGTGAAATTATTTTTTGATGTATGATGAGATCCCACGGCGGTTAGATCTGCTGGAGCGAGCGAAGCTTATAAAACTCGCCCTTTTTCTGCATCAGTTCGTCGAACGAACCGACCTCCGCGCACCTGCCGTCTTTGATAACGGCGATCTTATCGGCGTTTTTGATCGTTGAAAGCCTGTGCGCGACGATAAAGGTCGTGCGCCCTCGGGTCAGCTCATTGATCGCGTCCTGAATCTGACGCTCGGAAACGCTGTCGAGCGCGCTGGTTGCCTCGTCGAGAATGATGACCTGCGGATCGCGGATGATCGCGCGGGCGATCGATAGGCGCTGACGCTGACCGCCCGACAGATTGGCTCCGTGCTCCTCGAGCGGGGTATCGACCCCCTCGGGCAGAGAGTCGATAAACTCGGTCAGCCTTGCCGCCTCGAGCGCGGTGCGAAGCTGCCGATCGGTGACGTTTTCCAGCCCGTAGGTGATGTTTTCGCGTATCGTGCCCGTGAAGAGAATGCTGTTTTGCAGAACGGTCGAGATATGCTTGCGGTAGCTGTGCAAATCAATGTCTGCAATATTGTATCCGTCGACGGTGAGCGTCCCCGCGTTTGGCAGATTGAAGCCGATCAGCAGGTTCAGCAGGGTGGTTTTACCCGAACCCGACTCGCCGACGAACGCGATCGTTTCGCCCTGATTAACGTGAAGATCGATTCCCTGAAGCAGCGGCTGATCATTCTCATAAGAAAAGCAGACGTTTTTGAAATCGTATTCGCCGCGCAGCCCGCGCAGTTTATGCTTGCCCGTGTTGTCCTCAATATCGGGGGAAGACAGGATTTCGCCGACCGACGATACCGATTCAAAGCCTTTGGTGATGGTCGGCAGCATGGCGACCAGCGAGGACACCTGACCGGTGAGCATGGTGAAATACTGCTGAAACAGCGAGATGTCGCCGACGCCGATCTTTCCCTGATACGCCATGAGCGCCGAGAACACCAGACAGGTAAACTGAAACAGCTGAAAGATGACCCACGAAACCGAGCCGAACAGCGCGGTGATCATGTCGAGCCGAAAGCCGGTGTTGGCAAGCGAATTGAGAACGCCCGTGATCTTTTTGATCTCGCGGTTTTCCAGCGCATGGGCGCGGGTGATGGGGGTCATCTGGACCATATCCATCAGGTTGGCGGAGGTTTTTTCCATATTCCGCCTGAATTTGCGGTTGTTGTTCCCGATCGGGCGGCGGAACAGGCGGACGGTGAGAACCGCGCAGGGAATACACATCACAAAGAATCCGAACACGGTCAGATTGGTGTTCAGCACCACGACCAGCGCGACGATTATGTTCACGATGATACCGGGGATGGTGGTGAACAGGTGGGTCGAAAGCTCATGAATCGTTTCAACGTCGCGCATGAGCTTGGACTGAATTCTTCCGCTCTCCATTTCCTTGTGGAAGGTGATGGAAAGCTGCTGAAGCTTGCAGACCATGGCGCCGCGAATGCCCGCTTCGATCTTGCGCGAAACAATGCTGTGATATTTGATATGCAGCATATGGGTGGGGATGTTGAACAAAAACAGTGTGAGCATAACGGCGATGCTGAATATCAGCGAGGAAAGAAAGTCGTCGGGCGGCGCGGCGGCGAGGTTGATGACCTTTGCCGTGACGATCGGCAGCACCATAACGGGGAGCGTTTTGAGAAAATAGAAGAACAGGGAGAGCAGGATTTTGGGCCAATACGGGCGAAACATCTTGAGCAGGATTTTCAGCGGGCGGTCGCCCGACATGAGGTAGGTTTTGATCAGCTCTTTCTCAAGATCGTTCATCTCCTCATCGGTGAAAACCCGCTTTTCTGCGCCGTTATGCGTGTCTGCGCGAGAGTTTTCCCTGCGGTGAGCGTCGGGCGGCTCGGGCTTTGGTGCCTTGACCTTCGCGGCGCAGTCGGGTTTACTTCGTGCGGGGTCTTGGGCAGTGTGTGTTTCGGATGTGTTCTTTTGCGTGGTGGTTTTCATAAAAGATCACCGTTCCTTTTCGGATCAAAGATCCGCCGCCGCGCTTTGCGGCAGTTGATGCTGTGCGTTTTTTAGGGCTTAGCCGCGTCGGATTTCGCGGCGGAAACCCATTCGTGTTGCAGGTATTCTATCAGATGTAAGAGTATTTGTCAAGCAGATTTTTTATATTTTTGAAATTTTTTGCGCCGCCGTTTTTTCGCTGCAAAACGGGAGGGGATTCTGCCGCGCAGGGCAGGCGGAAAAAGCGGTAAACACGCTATGTTCGGGATGTCGAACGGCATACTTTTGCCCGAACGGCTGTATTCCGAAAAACCGCCGATACCGATAAATTTCCCGAGAATATGAAAAAATCGGTGTAAAATTCAAGAAATATCTTGATTTTATGCCGAGTTTTTGCTATTATTTATGTTGCGGAGATTTCCGCGTTTTATCAAAGATGATCTTCTTTTGACTGTGCCGCAGTGACACAGCCTGCTGCGAAACGGAAGATTGTTAATAATCCAAAGGAGAGACTTCAAATGAATTATGTTCAAAGCGTCGTAGAGTCGGTTGAAAAGAAATATGCCGACCAGCCTGAGTTTCTGCAGGCAGTCCGTGAGGTTTTCGAGTCGCTCGAGAAAGTGATCGAGAAGAACGAAGACCTTTACAAAAGAGAAGCTATTCTCGAGAGAATCGTTGAGCCTGACAGACAGATTATCTTCCGTGTGCCGTGGGTGGACGATCAGGGAAACATTCAGATCAACACCGGTTACCGCGTCCAGTTCAACAACTCGATAGGACCCTACAAGGGCGGTCTTCGTCTGCATCCGTCGGTAACGCTCAGCGTTATTAAGTTCCTCGGCTTCGAGCAGGTCTTCAAGAATTCTCTGACCGGTCTTCCCATCGGCGGCGGCAAGGGCGGCTCCGATTTTGACCCCAAGGGCAAATCCGACCGCGAGATCATGCGTTTCTGCCAGAGCTTTATGACAGAGCTTTGCAAATATATCGGCGCGGATACCGACG
>JBJEQI010000023.1:0-4214 GCA_051881675.1 Acutalibacteraceae bacterium | reverse complement strand
TGCCGGCTTTATCGGTGACAAATTCCAGCTCCTCGCCGATGGCGGGAGCGTCGAACACGGCGACGGCCTTTGCCTTGAATTCGTCGAACGCGTCGGTCTTTTCGACCTTGCATCCGTTTTTGGCAAATCGCTCAAACACAGGCGCTTTGAGGATGTAGCTTAGTATATTTTCAGCGCACTTTTGAAGCTCGCCTCGGGTGATATACCCCTCGCCGAGACCCTCGGCGATATTATCCTGATACTGCTCGGAGCTCGGGCAGACCATAAACAGATCGTTCCCGGCGCGGACCATTTGCTTCAAGTTGCCCTCGCTCGGACCCTCGCCGAGGAGGTTCGCCTTTGCCCACCAGTCGCTCATAACGATGCCGTCGAATCCCCACTCGCCGCGCAGAACGGTGCTTACAAGATCGTAGTTGCCCATGGTCCAATAGCCGTTCAGCCCGCCGTAGGTCGTCATAACCGAGGTCGCGCCGCCCTCTTTGACCGCGATCTCGAATCCCTTGAGATAGATCTCGCGCAGGGCGCGCTCGGAAATGACCGAATCAATGGTGGAACGCCCGAACTCCTGATTGTTGGCGGCAAAATGCTTGATAGTCGAGGTGGGACCCGACTGATGAATACCGCGGGTGATCGCCGCCGCTGTTTTACCCGTCAGCAGCGGATCCTCCGAGAAATACTCAAAGTTTCTGCCGTTCAGCGGGTCGCGGTGGATGTTCATGCCGGGGCCGAGCAGCGCGTCGACCTGATAGGCGAAAAGTTCGACTCCCTCGTAAACATACAGCCGCTCGACCAATTCGTCGTCCCATGTGCAGGCAAGGCAGGTGCCGTTGGGCATGGCGGTCGCCTTGGCGCCGCTGTCGAGGCGAATGCCCGACGGGCCGTCGGTTGTGCAGGCAACGGGGATGCCGAAATTCAGCAGCGAGTCGGTTACGCCGCCGAAGGCGCTTCCCGTTCCCGCGGTGACCTTGGGCGAGTTCATGCCCTCGCCGCGAACCAGGCAGGCAAGGTCGGTATCCGACAGCTGAGCAATGAACTGCGCCATGCTCGCTTTGCCGTCGGCAACGTCGATCAGGCGGATGCCCTGATCGCCCGTATACGCAATATCCTGCGGGCGATGCTCACGAATACGGGCATCTAAGTCGACCTCTGAGGTCGGCACGCTCTCATATTCCATGACATATTCGCCGTTTTTCAAAGCGGGGCGCATACGCTCAAAATCCTTCACGGGAGCGATCGCCTGGCTGAGCTGCTCGACAACTTTTGTTTCATTTAAGGCGAAAGTGAACGCGGACTGTATATCCCGCGCACTGTTGCCGACGAAAATCGCATATTCGCCGTTTTCCAGAACATAGGCGAAGCGATGACCCGTTACGCCCGAATCGTCGTAAGACGCCATTTGATTTATATCCAAAGTAAAGGTGATCTCCTCGCACTCATCGGGGGCGAGAAGCTTGGTTTTCTGATACGCAATCAGCTGCACCAGAGGCTTGCCGAGCTTGCCCTGCGGCGCAGAGAAATAGACCTCGGCGACCTCGCGACCGTCGGTTTTGCCGGTGTTGGTCACGGCGACTTTCAGGGTGATGACGCCGTTTTCCATTTCCGTAGTCAGCGGCTTGATGTCAAACGTGGTATAGGACAGACCGAAGCCGAACGGATAGCGGACCCGATCTTTTGCCACGGTTTCAAAATAGCGGTAGCCGACATAAATATCCTCGGCATATTTCGCCTCATGCGGGTCGCCGAAATTCTGTCGGGCGGGGTAATCGCCGATGCTCATGGCAACGGTGTCGCTGAGCTTGCCGCAGGGGTTGACCCTGCCCGTGAGCAGGTCGGCAGCCGCTACGCCGCCCTCCTGGCCGCCCTGCCAGAGATACAGCACGCTGGATACAGAGAACTCGTCCATAAAGCTCATGTCGATGATGTTGCCGACATTGAGAAGCAGGCAGACCTTGTCAAAAGTGTTGCAGACCCGACGCAGCATATCCCGCTCTGTATCGGTGAGCAGCATACTGCCCTTGGCTATCGAATTATCCTTGTCTTCGCCCGCGGTTCTGCCGATGACGACGAGCGCCACATCGGAAAACTCCGCCGCTTTTTTCACTGTTTCATCATCCAGCGGCATTTCTTCCTGACACCACGGCTCCTGCGCCCAGCCGGCGCCGTTGTCAAAGGGATGATCCTCGATCCAGCGCGCATACACGCCCGCCAGCTCCTCGTTGATCTCAATATTCGGCTCTTCGCGCAGCGAATCCAGAATGTTCGTCACCCGAACGACATTGACAAGGCCGCCCGAACCGGTGCCGCTTTTGAAATAGTCGAACTGGATTCTGCCGAACAGATTGATCTTCGCGCCCTTTTTCAGCGGCAGAAGATCCCCCTCGTTTTTAAGCAGCACCGCTCCCTCGGCAGCGGCAACGCGCGACAGCGCGGCAAGCTCCTTGACCGGCGCGGCGGGAAGCTCATACAGCTTATATCCTGCGACTTGTTTTTCCGTGTTTATTTTCATGATTGTTTCTCCTTTCGCGGACGATTGCGTTTCAAAAATCAAAATAATTGATATTATAAGAAATTATACCATGAATTTCCGCGCTTTTCAATTGTTTTTTTGCCGTGATTGCGTTGATTACAGGGTTATTTTTACAGAATCGGGAGGCGGCGGGCGTGCGGTCGGTTGTTTTTCAATAAATGCGGAATTATTCATACAATGTTTACAAAAAACCGTGTTGACATTTGGTGCAAGTGCGTATATAATGTTAGAGTCCTAACAGTTCGGTTTCTAACATTATAAATCCAAACTTGAAAACAGGGAAGTGTATGTATGAATAAATGCGGACCCGTCCCGCCGCGCAGACAAAGGCATATCGGATTTGAGCTGAGAAACATCTATCACATGACCAAGCGCCGCTCCTTCAGCGATGAGGTGGAGCGCAGGTGCGACGGTATGAGCGATGTTCAGATCTGGATTCTCGGTTATCTTTATGCGCACCGCAACGCGGATGTGTTTCAGCGCGATCTCGAGGAGGAGTTTAATATCCGCCGCTCCTCCGTCAGCTCCGTGATCGGTGCGATGGAGGACAAGGGGCTGATCGAGAGGCGGTCGGTCGCGTCGGACGCACGTCTGAAGCTGATCGTGCTGACGGATGCGGCGGTGGAGCTTCAGGAAATGATCATGCGCGATATCGACGAGTTTGAGCGCCGTTTGCGCGCGGGTATTTCCGATGAAGAGCTGGAAAACTTTTTCCGCGTACTCTCAAAGATCAAAACCAATTTGGAAACCATTGAGAACAGCGGGGCGGGAAAATAAGGCTTTTATTTTCCTGCGGCGGATATAGTGCCGCAAGCAAGAGTGTTAAAGAAAGGTGATTTGATTGAAAAAACAGGGTATAATCGGTACTCTTTCCAAAAGTATTCGGGAATATAAGCGCCCGACGATACTCACGCCCGTGTCGATGATTCTCGAGGTCGTGATGGAGGTTCTCATCCCGACTTTAATGGGATTTCTGATCGACGAGGGTATCAACAAGGGGGATATGGGCGCGATACTGCGCATCGGCGGCTTGCTGATCGTCTGCTGCATTTTATCCATCATCGGCGGCGTTTTGGGCGCGAAGTTCGGCGCGGAGGCGTCCTGCGGATTTGCCAAAAATCTGCGGCATGATATGTATTACCGCGTGCAGAACTTCTCGTTTTCCAATATCGACAAGTTTTCGACGGCGAGCTTGGTGACGCGCATGACCACCGACGTTACCAATGTGCAAAACTCGTTTCAGATGATCATTCGTATCGCCGTGCGCGCGCCGATGATGCTGATATTCTCGCTGATCATGGCGTTCCGCATCAAGGTCAGTCTGTCGCTGCTGTTTTTGGCGGTCATGCCTGTTTTGGCGATCGGTCTGCTCATTATGATCAAGTTCGCGCACCCGATTTTTGAAAAGGTGTTCAAGATCTACGATAAGCTGAATAATGTCGTTCAGGAAAACCTGCGCGGCATTCGTGTGGTCAAGATCTTTGTCCGCGAGGATTATGAGGAAAAGAAATTCAAGGACGTTTCCGAGCGCATTTATAAGGGATTTTCCAAGGCGGAGAAGCTGCTCAGCGTCAACGGACCGCTTATGCAGTTTTGTATGTATACCTGCACGCTACTGATCTCATGGTTCGGCGCAAAGATGATCGTTTCGTCGGGCGGCAGCGACTTGCAGATCGGTCAGCTCCAG
>JBJEQI010000022.1:0-4228 GCA_051881675.1 Acutalibacteraceae bacterium | reverse complement strand
GGCGTTGGGACGGAAGGTGTGGTCGGATTTGACGATTTTCAGCGCCCTTGTCGGGCACAGCGATACGCAACGATGGCAGTTGACGCACTTGGATTCATCGGCGATCATCTTTTTCAGGTCGCCGTCATAGCGATGCACCTCGTTGGCACACTGCCGCTCGCAAACACGGCAGGCGATGCATCGGTCGGGGTTTCTGACAACCTCAAACTCGGGGTATAAATAGTTGATTCCGCTCATGGTTTCATGTCCTTTCAAATCGGGTTAGATCAGTTGGCGCTGTCCAGCGTTACGATGACAGGCTCGCCGCCCTTGGGCGACCAAATATTGTCCAGCTCGGGCGCGATAATGCGTATGGCGCACTCCTCGGAGGCGATGTAGACCATATCGTCTTTCTCACCGACCACCATCGAGCGAAGCTTTAAGCGGTCGTTGAGCGCCATCAGCCCGCCGTCGAAGCCGACAAGAATCGAGAACGGCCCCGTGATCAGCTGAGAGGAGAAATTGTCGCGCAGATAGGCGGCGCGCTCACGCTCTTTTTTCGGCATTTTCTCGATCGTCTGCCAGAAAGGCGCGGCGATAATCTGCGAGATTTCACGAAAATCCAGCCCGTTTTTGCGCTTGAGATAGTCGATGATGTAGGTGATGACCTCGGTGTCGGTCTGCAAGGTGCATTTGTAGCCGTACATCTCGATCGCGCGGCGGTTGGCGTCATAGGAGGATATTTCGCCGTTGTGAACGACCGAGCAGTCGAGCAGGGAGAATGGGTGCGCGCCGCCCCACCAGCCGGGGGTGTTGGTCGGGTATCTGCCGTGGGCGGTGAAGCAGTAGCCTTCATAGTCCTCTAAACGGTAGAAGCGCCCCACATCCTCGGGATAGCCGACGGCTTTGAACACGCCCATGTTTTTGCCCGACGAGAAGATATAGGCACCGTCGATCGAGGTGTTGACCCGAAATACACTGCGCACGATAAATTCTTCCTCATCCAGCTGACTTTCCATCAGCTTGGTGTGGAGCGGGGTGACAAAATAGCGCCAGATCAGCGGCTCATCGGTGATTTCGGGCATCTTGCGGGTCGGAATTTTTGACAGATCGATGATGTCAAAATGCCGCTCGAGAAATTCCTCGCATTCGCGTTTGGATGAGGTGCAGTCATAAAAAACATGAAAGGCGTAGTAGTCCTTATATTCGGGGTAGATGCCGTATGCCGCGAAGCCGCCGCCGAGACCGTTGGAGCGGTCGTGCATGACTTCAATCGAGGCGATAATGTCCTCGCCGTTCATCTTTTTGCCCGATTTGGAGAAAATTCCCGAGATCGCACAACCCGAGGGGATTCTTACCTGACCTTCTTTTAACATAATATCTGTCCTTTCGATAGAGTAGCAAATTTTTAAAACAAAAAAAGACGCTCACCGATATAATCAGAATAAGCCCGAATGAAAAACATCCTTTGGCTTTTAATGATAATATTGGTGAACATCTTTGTTCTGTTGTGCCTTTATTATAGCGCAGTCGCGCAAATTTGTCAATAGCCGCGCGCGATTTTGCAAAATTTTATCAAATAAAAGTAATTATCCACAAATCAGAGCTGCAATTTTATGCAAAATAACAACGCGCGGCGCGAAATTACAGCAGCAGCGCGCGAATATCGTCGGGCAGGGGAGCGGTGAACTCCAGCCGCTCGCCGCCGATCGGGTGACGAAGAGCTATTTTGGCCGAATGCAGAGCGGGGCGGGCGATCTTTTCGCACTCCTCGCCGTAGAGAAAGTCGCCGATCAGCGGGTGGCCGATATAGCTCATATGCACGCGAATCTGGTGCGTTCGCCCCGTTTTCAGCCGGAGCTTTATCAGCGTCATGCCGTCGGCTGCCCTGAGCGGCTCATACTCGGTAATTGCCTCGTCGCCGCCCGCGGCAACGCACCGCTTGATCACCGAATCGGTGCAGCGCTTAATCGGCGCGCAGACCCTGCCGCCGCGCTCTATAACGCCGCTGACCAGCGCGATATATTCCCGCGAAAAATTGTCGGTATGCAGCTGATTTTTCAGTTTTTCGTGAGCCAGCGCGTGCTTCGCGATCACCATAAGCCCCGATGTTCCCTTGTCGAGACGGTTGACCGCGCGAAACACAAAATTCTGCCCGCGTGCGGCATAATACCCCAGCACAAGGCCCGCCAGCGAATCGTCGTAATGCCCGTGGGAGGGGTGGGTCGGCAGGTTGGCGGGCTTGTTGACCACGAGAATATCCTCGTCTTCGTATACGACGTTAAGCAGCCCCTGCCGCGCGGGGATATTTTCGCTTTGCTCGTCGTCAAACCCGACGGTGACGCCGAGAACCTCGCCCGCATGAACGGTATGCGTTACA
Organism: Acutalibacteraceae bacterium; assembly: GCA_051881675.1. Classification (GTDB taxonomy): domain Bacteria; phylum Bacillota; class Clostridia; order Oscillospirales; family Acutalibacteraceae; genus CAKRRH01. The sequence continues at coordinate 1,869 of JBJEQI010000022.1, read as the reverse complement.
AAAACAGGCTCGCCGCCGAGCAGGATCGCGCCGCTGTGGCGCTTCATCTGCTTGATCAGCGAACCCGAAACGCCGATAGCGCGTCTGAGCAGGTCGTCGACCGTTTTGCCGTCGTACTGCGGCGAAACGGTGAGGGTGATCACGCGCTTCATTCGGCAATCCCCAGCCTTTTGATGAGCCACGGCAGCGCTTGCTCAAAATTGACGCCGTATGCCCTCGGATGCTCGTCGGAAACGGTCTTGTCGATGCAAATATCGATGAAATCGACCGCCGCCGCGACGCTGTCGCCGAAGGTGTGATCGGTCATGATTCCGCTAAGCAAACAGGAGGCGAAGAGATCGCCGGTGCCGTGGTAGAATCCCGCGCGCTTTTCGGCGAGATGGTATTCGATTTTGCCCGTGCCGCGGTCAAACGCCGCCGCGCCCAGCTGCTTTTCATCGAAATAGACCCCTGTCAGCACGATCTTGCCGCATCCGATGCTCTCGCCCGCGCGTTTTAACATATCCTCGATATATCCGTGGGAATACGGACCGCTTTGATAGGCGGTCCCTGTCAGCAGGCACAGCTCGGTGATGTTCGGCGTGAGAATATCCGCCCGCGCGGCGAGCCGCCGCATTTTATCGGGAAAGTCGGGAGTAAAAGTGGTGTAGAGCTTGCCGTGATCTGCCATGGCAGGGTCGATGAGCTTCAGCGTTCCGTCGCCGCCGAGCAGATCGATGATGTCCGATACGATTCCGACCTGCTCGGGCGAGCCGAGAAAGCCCGAATAGATCGCGTCAAATGCAAAGCCGCAGTCTTTCCAGTGGCGGGCGACGGGCATCATATCGCTCGTCAGATCGCGATAGTGAAAGCCCTGAAATCCACCTGTATGGGTGGATAAAACGGCTGTCGGGATGACCGCCGCCTCGATTCCCGCCGCGGAAAGCACGGGAAGCGCCGCGGTCAGCGAGCATTTCCCGATGCCCGAAATATCGTGAACGGCGGCGATTCGTTTTTGCTTAGACATAAGTTGCTTCTCCCTGATTGTGCGAATTTGCGGACGATGCTCCACGTCGGCGTGCTACTCAAGATTCAGCGTGAACGGCCCGCTGTTGGTAAGCGTTACGGACATATCCGCGCCGAACACGCCTGTTTGAACATTCGGAATATAGCGGCGAAGCTCGTCGGCAAAATACAGATACAGCCGTTTTGCCGTTTCGGGCGCGCCCGCCGCTGTGAAGCTCGGGCGGTTGCCCCGTCGGCAGTCGGCGTAAAGCGTGAACTGCGAAACAACCAGCGCGCTTCCGCCGACGTCGGTAACAGAACGGTTGATCTTGCCGTTTTCATCCTCAAAAATGCGAAGCCCCGCGATCTTTTTGGCAAGCCGCCGGGCGTCCTGCTCGGTGTCGCTGTCCGCAATGCCGATGAGTATGAGATACCCCCGGTCGATCTGCGAAACGGTTTTGCCGCCGACCTCGACCTTAGCGGAGCTGACTCTTTGAAGGACAATTCTCATAAAGCCTGATTCCTTTATAATAAATACAATTTATTCAGCCGTTACAGCATAACGGTGAGGCGCTCGATCTTGCCGATGTCGCCGATGTGCAGTGTAAGTTCGTGCCTGCCGTCGCCCAGCCATGCGCCGCGCCTGACTGTATCGGTTTTGCCGCTTGTTCCGTTGAACGAGAGGGTAATAGACGACTCTTTCTTATCCAGATCAACGGTGATCGGAATCTGCGCCAGCTCGTTGGCGTTCGAGGATACCTCAAAGATGAAGAGCGCGTTGCCGGCTGTATCGGTGACAAATTCCAGCTCCTCACCGATGGCAGGAACGTCGAACACGGCAACGGTTTTTGCCTTGGATTCGTCGACCGCGTCGGTCTTTTCGAC
>JBJEQI010000021.1:7112-18427 GCA_051881675.1 Acutalibacteraceae bacterium | reverse complement strand
AATCATCCACATCTGCATAGACTTTTTCGACGATAAAACAGTCGGGGTAATCCCGAAAACCCGGCTGTTTTATATACTCACGCTTTGCATTTTCACATTCCGACTGCGATGAAAAGAATCCGAGCAATTTCCCCGAAGAAATTTCATCCCCGTTTTCATCTGTTTCGATCCATCTTTTATGCATTAGCTTGTAAGCGTATACTCCGATCCGTCGGCGATGGCTTCATTGCCGATCTGCCCGCTTCTCCCATGCATGAGCACAGCAATACTGCCGCCAACACGACAAGAACACTGACTTTCCATAATCTCATGGCTCAATCACCTGCAACATCAATACTATCGCTGTTATAATAAAGAACGCCGTCAGGCGTTCCGCCGATTTTAGCTTATTTCTTGTAAAAATGTCATAAATTTTTCTTTAAATTTCTCGCCATTTTTATTATATTTCATAAAATTGCTGCTGTCAATTGATGTTTTTCCCAATTATTTCCCTTCCCCCATGTGCAGATTGTATAGCGGAAGATTTTACGGTAAAAATCGGCGCGGACAACCGCAAAAAAATATCCGCACCCAACGCGGCATCAGTGGTACGGGGAGCTTGGTGCGGGGCGGCGGTTGGATATGGGGCGGCGGCTGGGTGCAGTACGGCGGCAGTATCGCTTTTCCGCCGCAAAGACGATAAATGACACCGCAGGGACGACTAAAAAAGCGGCGGGGAGCCCCCGCCGCTTTTATCTTACACTCATGCGAATACGCCGAGCCGCCTTATTTCGTATGCTCGGTGTAGACCTCCGCCACTTTGTCTACTCCCCCGCTCGCGATCAGCTTGCCGTGATCCAGCAGGATCGCTTTATTGCAGATGCGCTTGACCTGCTCGATCGAGTGCGACACAAACAACACCGTCACGCCCTTGCTGAACATACTGGTGACCTTATCCTCGCTCTTTTTGCGGAATTTCGCGTCGCCGACCGACAAAACTTCATCCAGTATCAGGATATCCGGCTCGACGACCGTAGCAATAGCAAAGCCGAGACGGGTGCGCATACCCGAAGAATAATTTTTCAGCGGGACATCCATAAAGTTTTTCAGCCCCGAAAACTCCACGATCTCATCGTATTTCGAGCTGATAAACTCCTTGGAATAGCCAAGCACCGCGCCGTAGAGAAAAACATTCTCCCTGCCGGTGTACTGCATATCAAAGCCCGCGCCCAACTCCAGCAGCGGCGCAATCACGCCGTGGCGGTAAATGGTTCCCTCCGTCGGCTTGAACACGCCCGCGATCACCTTCAGCAAAGTGGACTTGCCCGCGCCGTTCAGACCGATGATGCCGAGCCTGTCGCCGCGGTTAATCGAAAAGCTGATGTCTTTCAGCGCCCAAAACTCATCGTAATGCAGATCGCGCTTGACCAGCTTGATAAAAAACTCTTTCAGGCTGTCAACCTTTTCCGAGCTGAGGTTGAACCGCATACCCAGCTGGTGCAGTGAAATAATATTTTCGCCCGTTTCGGGATTCCATGTATCCGCCAAAGCGGCTGCCTGTTTCTCTTTCATTGCGTTTGACCCTCCGCGTTAAATATAGAGTATGAACTTATCCTGCTTTTTATAGAAAGCGAACACGCCGATGATCAGCACGACAATGCCGAAGATAAGCGCATACAGCGCCATATTCCATGAAAACGGATTATGAAGAATATTCAGGCTTTCACGGAAATTGGTGATGATTCCGTAAAGCGGATTGAGCTTCAAGATAGTCATGGCAAAGGACGCGCCCTTGCCCGAGGCAAAGCGGTCGACTTTATAGAAGATCGCACAGGTATACATGATCAGCGTCAGCGCGATATTCCAGATGTATTCCATATCGCGGAAAAATACGCCGATCGTCGACAGCAAAAATCCCACGCCGAGAGTGAGTATAAACAAATTGAGCAACGGAATGACCACATAAAGCAGCCGCCATGTCGGGAAAACGCCCAGCACGACCGACACGACCGCCAGCACGATCAGCGAAATGGCGAAGATGACAAAATTGAACAGCACGTGCGAGAGCGGATACAGATATTTCGGCACATACACCTTCTTGATCATCGAGGCGTTGGCACGGATCGAGCGGGTACACTCACGGGTCGAGTGCGAGAAAAAGTCATACAGCAGGCGCGCCGACAAAATATACACAGGGAAAGTCTTATCGTTGGAATAGCCGAGCAGCGGCCCGAAAATGATCGAAAGCACGATCATGTTGAGCAGCGGCTCGAACAACGTCCAGAGAACGCCGAGGTAGCTGCGGCGGTAGCGCAGACGTATGCCTTTTATAACCAGCTCGTTCAGCAGAAATCTGTATTTGCGAACATGGTTGATCAGATTGTTTACAGCACTCATCATTGATTGTTAAATACTCCTTAATTCGTTATAGGAAACGGCTTTTGCCGAAAAACCGAGAGACCGCATGAATTATGAGGCGATTGCTACTGTGATTATTATACCACTCCCGCGGCAAAATGGCAACCACTTAAAAAAATATTCACAAATCCTGCCTATCCGCCGTTTTCAGCGGTGCTTTGCGGCGATATACTCCGCCGCCTCTTTCACCGTCTGTCTGTCGCTCTCGTGCGTCAGCGCGGCAAGAATATCCCGAACGCTCATCCAGCGAAGCGCACTCACCTCGCACTCCTGATTCACCATCTCTCCGCCGACCGCGCGAGCGACGAAAAAGACAACATCCTTGACGCAGCCGTCATACGGCGAATAAGATATAACCTTGCGAAAGGCGGTGTCCAGTTCGCAGACAAGCCCCGTTTCCTCCGCGATCTCGCGCAGCGCCGTTTGCTCCTCGCTCTCGCCGCTCTCAATATGCCCTTTCGGAATCGAGATGTGCCCCGCCTTCATATATTCCGCCAATATCCGCAGCTCGCCGTTCTCAAATGTATATACGACCGCGCCGCAGCTTTTTTCTTTTATCATACGTAATCCGCCTCTTCTCAACCGCTCATTTGCCGCCGAATCCCGCGGCGCAGGCGCAGGCGATCTGCCGCGCGTCATCGAAAAACTGTGCGGCAAGCGCCGAATTTTCCGACGCGTCCGCCAGCGGCAAACGCGGCTCGCAATCCAGCAATACCGCGAGTGCGGCATATCTCTTATACGCCCCCTCAAGGATCGCCGAACCGTCTTTTTCGGGAATATCACTCAAATACTTTTTCAGCCCGATGACCACGCTAAGCTCGCTTTTGCCGACATCGGTCAGATTTTCCAGCGCGGTGCTCGGTCTGCCCTTATAGCAGGCGCTCGCCTGCGCTTTTCGCTGACCTGCCGAAATCACTGCCGCCCCGGCGCGCGCAAGCGCCGTGCGATTTTCCGCTGTTGCGGCTTCTAGCTGTTCGGCGGTCAGTCCGCCGCCGTCCGCCGCGCGGACGAGCATATCGGCTACCGTCTTTCCGAACTCGCCGAACACGTTGCTCCCCTGCGGTGCGGCGGTAAAGGTGATTTCGCCGTTTTCAAGCGAGATTTCCCCCGCGTCCGCCATCAAAAGGATCGCAGCGGCAGTCAGTGCGCCGCTGCTTTTGCTGACGCCGAACCCGCGGGCAAGGCAATACGCTTCCGACAGCCGATCGTTCTCGGGAAGACCCGCGTAGGGCAAAACGCTGTGATAAAACCGCGCGAACCGACGGCGGCGAACAGCGATGATCAGCGCCAGACACAGGCAGAGCAGCAGCATCACCGACAGCACGGCGATGATCACAAGCCAGGTATCGTCGATACGCGTTTCGGCATAGCCGAGCGGCGAGCCTGCGGCAGACGAAAACGGCTTATTCACCGATTTCGTCGGCGACAGAACGCCTTTTTCCAGCGACAGCGCCACCGCCGCGCGATTCCCGCTGTCGGAGCCACTGCACCGTATCACCGCCGCGCCGCCGTCAAATTCCACGACCGTGCCCGCCGCCGAGCAGCTCACCGACGTATTGTCGGCACCCAGCGGGGTCTTATTTTTCAGCGATATGTGCACGCCGATCTGATCGGGATTCGGCAGCCCCTCGACATTCGCAAATGCAAAGCTGAATCCGTCGCAGTCGCTGTATTCCCTCGCCAGCGGCGAGATTCGGTAACAGACGGTATAGCTGTTTTGCCCGTAGGAAGAAATGCCCCAGCAGAGCAGATACTCCCCGTTTTGCTCGAGCACGCCGCATTTTTTCGCCTTTTCGTCAAACGACGCGTCGGCATACCAGTCGGTGACCGTTTCATACGCGCCGCCGGCGTCGGACACGCGAAAATCCGAGATCACCGCGCCGCCGAGGTTGTTGAACACAAGCATATTCTCGGTTTTCTCATCAAAATTGCCGCTGATGATCTGCGTGACCTCCGCCGAGCCGTCGTCCGCCAGCACGACCGAAATATCCGAAAGAGCAAGGCGATTCTCAGCCGCCGCCGAAAGTCCGGCGCAGCCGATCAGAATGATCCATGCTGTTAAGAATGCTGTCAGAAACTTTTTCATGAAAATTACAACCTCTCGGATGTTCGCGAAGCAAAACTCCTGAATGACCACTTTATGATTATTATACCATTATTTTCTCGGCATTTCAACCGCTAATTAGCGGATACGCGGCACGCCCGCTTCAAAAACAGACGTATTTTTCAAGGAAAAATACTCACAATATATTACCGAAAAATGAATATTTCAAAAAAATTGTTGAAAATAATCGATAAATACTATATAATGTTTGTATTGCAACTATTTTCGGGAACGCCTTTTGCGTATCCGAAAAACATTTAACGAAACGACGAAAGGTATCATCCTATGAAGAGAATACTATCCGTTCTGTTTGCGGTGGCGTTCATGCTGAGCGGCATGTGCCTGATCGCCTCGGCAGTGGAGGACGACGATAACACCGACCCCACCGAAGCAACCGAGGAGCAAACTGAGCCGATCGACCCGACGGACGAAACGGAGCCGACCGAACCCACCGAGGAAAAGCCGACCGAAACCGTGCGGATGACGGCGGCGACCACCGTAAGAGTCACCCGAGCCACCGAGAACCGCCGCGACGACGATAACGACAGCGATTCCGATAACAGCGGCGACAATTCGGACGACAGCGGGGACGACGATATTGGTTCGGTTTACAAAACGACCCGCTCGATGCCGTCGGTCACCCAAACGACCGCCAAGCCGAAAAAGAAGATACCTGATTACAGCGGCGCTGTGAACGGCATCAAGTGGTTTTCGCTGGTCGTCATGATTCTTTCGGCAGGTGCGCTGATCGCGCTGAATGTCTATCATTATAAGAAGAATCCGCCCGCTCGCGGCAACGGGAACAACCGCGGCAGAGCAGGAGCCGCGCGCGGCGCATCCTCACATGGAGCGTCTTCGCATGGAACGTCCTCACGCGGGTCGTATCCCCGCCGCGAATCATCATCGCGTAATGATTCGCGCGGTCAAAGCGGCAGACGCGGCGGTCGCCGATAAAACAAAAGCGGCAAGCCGAATTTTGCCGAAACAAGCGAAAAAATGACCAAAAGCAAGTCAAAGCCTCCGAGCAGACGCTCGGAGGCTTTTTAACTGCTGTTTTTAGCTTTATCCGCTCTCAGCGGCGCTCAGAGCGCACTTTCTCGGATCAACGCATAGGCTTTCATCACGGCGATCTGCGTTTTCGCGTCGGGAATCTCGCCGTCCAGCACCATTTTATACGCGCGCTCCAGCGGCATTTTTTCAACATTCAAAAACTCGTCTTCATCCAGCTCCTGCGCGCCGAAGCGAAGCCCTTTTGCCAGATACATCCAAATTATCTCGCCGCAGTAGCCGGGCGTGGGGTACATATATCCGAGCGGGATCAGCTCCTGCGCCTGCGCGCCGATCTCCTCACGCAGCTCGCGAACGCCGCATTCGATCGGCGGCTCGTCGCCCTCGCGCTTGCCCGCCGGCGCTTCGAGCACCGCCTTTTGATACGGATAGCGGAACTGGCGGACAAAATACACATTGCCCTCGCCGTCGATTGGCAGCACGCAGACCCCGCCGCCGTGCTCGACCACCTCGCGGCGGGCAGATTTTCCGTTCGGAAGAACGACCTCGTCCACCTTTACTTTAATAATTCTTCCCTCAAATACATATGATGAATCAACGGTTTTTTCTTCAATTTCCATGTCACAAAATCCTTTCCAAAAGAGGTGCGTTTATGTTGGATACCGAAATCCTGCAAAAAGACTATTCCTACTCGGAGATCGTTAATCTGCTGTTCCGCCTGAAAGACCGATTCGGATTCATCGAGCTGTTTCCGATCGGCAAAAGCATTGTCGGGCGGGATATTTACGCCGCGAAAATCGGCGCGTCCCCGCGGCAGATACTCTATTCGGGCGCGATACACGGCAGCGAACGGCTGACCGCAATGACGCTGATGCTGTTTTTGGAGCAGTTTGCCGCCGCGCTGCGCGACAATCTCGACTATTCAATCGCCTCGGCGCGAAACGCGCTGTTCGGCAAATCGGTCGTCATCGTGCCGATATCCAACCCCGACGGCTATGAGATCGCGCGATCGGGCGCGGCAAGCGCGGGGAATTATGCGGACTCGGTGCGCACGATCGCGGGGAACAGCGACTTAAAATACTGGAATGCGAATGTTCGCGGCATTGATCTCAACCACAATTTCGACGCGGGCTTCGACGAGATGAAGCGCATTGAGCAGGCGGACGGGATCACAGGTCCTGCGCCGCGCCGTTACGGCGGCACCGCGCCCGAAAGCGAGCCCGAATCCAAAGCGCTGGCGGATTATTGCAGGGAAAATGACGTTGCCGAGCTGCTTGCCGTTCACTCACAGGGCGAGGAAATCTACTGGCAGTTCGGCGACAACACCCCCGAAAAGAGCTATCGGCTGGCGCAGCTGTTTTCCACCGCAAGCGGCTATGCTGTCGCCTCGCCCGCACCCGGCGCGTCGTTCGCGGGGCTGAAGGACTGGTACATTCAGCAGTTCGGCCGCCCCGGCTTCACGCTGGAGATCGGCCGCGGGGTAAACCCGCTGGACCCGAACACGCTGTTTGATATTTACAGCGGCCTTGAAGAGCTGTTTTTACTCTCGGTCGCGCTGGCGTAAGACCCGGCGCGCCTCCGCACAATGCGGCGCCGATGAACGGCGCCGCATTTTATCTATCCTCATCAAAATCACTTCACGGCGGTGATGATAAATCCGTCGGCATTGTTGCCCGAGCAAAGGTACTTTTTATACCCATCCAGCTGAATCTTTGTACTGCCGCCCGTCTGCTTGACGTACCATATATAATAGGTGCCGCCCGTTTTCGGTGAGACCTTGAGCGGCGACTCATAAGAATACGCCTTGATATTCTCGATATATTCCTCCAGGCAAAGGTCATGGCTCTTGATATACTCGGCGTGCGGCTGACCGACCTGACGGAAATGCCACGCCTCGAAGTTTACGCCCGTATATTTCTTCTTCTCGGCGGCAAAGCGGTGAATAAAGCCGTATTTTTCGCAGTTTGCGCGCACAAACGCCTGATCGCCCTTGCCCGTGAACGCGCTGTCGCCGAACGAATCGGTGTTATAATCGATCGCATAGCCGGTGTGATGCTCGCTGTAGCCGGGGCGGGTAAACCATTTCAGCGTTTCCGCCTCGCCGACCCTCTTCACCGAATTTTCAAAATTGCGCTTTTGGGTAGCAATCGTGCGATAGCCGCTGCAAACCTGAAGCTTATAGCCGTATTTCTTCACAAAGTCGCCGTTCATAATATTAAACTGCTTTAAGGTAAAGCGGTCGGCGTCGAGATAATCGTATGCCACATAAAAATTGCGGCTGGACAGGTCGGTCATCAGCATCACATCCTCCGGCTCGCCGAGGACGAATTTATGATCGTTGTTAACGAGAATCAGCATACCGCGCGCAACATCGCCCGATGTTTTCGTCACGCTGCCCGATACGGCAGTAAACAGCGAATCGTAGTTTTTGCGGACCTTTTCCAGCGACGACCCCGTCGACCCCGATGAATCGGAAGAATCCGAAGAACGCGTCGGTTTTTGCGTCGGTTTTGCCGTGCTGTCAGCCTCGGTGCGGCGGGTGGGCGCCGCCGTGCTCGGCGGATTGGTTGCGGTCGGCGGGGAGGTGGTAGTACCGACGGTGCTCTCCGCAGTCGGCTGCGCGGTCGCGCCGATTTCCCCTCTCGGGCGGGTCAAAGCCACCGCCGCCGCTATAATTCCGATAATAACCACTGCCGCCGCAACGCACAATGCGATAAACGGTTTATAATTTGCTTTATGTCTGCGGGATCTGCTCATAAAAATCTCTCCAATCACGAATAATTCATCATAAAACAGTTGCGTTTTGCCGTTTGCTTGTGTATAATTATAATAAATTGTTATATTTTGCTTGCCGAACGCGGACGAAAATCCGATCGGCATAATCAGTATATCACATTGTCATTGAAAATGAAAGGGTTGTTTTAAATGTATTCAGATCTTCTCGACACTATCGGCTTCGTCGCCGAGCACGACAGCGAGGTTGCTGCGGCAATGAGCGACGAGCTTTCCCGCCAGCAGAACAATATTGAGCTGATCGCGTCGGAGAACTTTGTTTCCCCTGCGGTCATGGCGGCGATGGGCAGCGTTCTCACCAACAAATACGCCGAGGGCTATCCCGGCAAGCGCTACTACGGCGGCTGTGAGTATGTCGACGTGGTGGAAAATATTGCGATCGAGCGCGCGAAAAAGCTGTTCGGCGCCGAAGCGGCAAACGTTCAGCCGCACTCGGGCGCTCAGGCGAATCAGGCGGTGTATTTTGCCCTGCTCAAGCCCGGCGACACCGTCATGGGAATGAACCTTGCCGAGGGCGGTCACCTGACTCACGGCTCGCCGGTCAATATGTCGGGCGCGATCTATAACTTTGTCCCCTACGGTGTGGATGACAACGGCTTCATCGACTACGACGAGATGGAGCGCATCGCGCTGGATTGTCAGCCGAAAATGATCGTCGCAGGCGCGTCGGCTTATCCGCGCGTCATCGACTTTGAGCGCATCTCCGAGATCGCGAAGAAAGTCGGCGCGATTCTGATGGTTGATATGGCGCATATCGCAGGTCTTGTCGCCGCAGGCGTTCATCCCTCGCCCGTGCCCTATGCCGATATTGTCACCACCACCACTCATAAGACCCTCCGCGGTCCGCGCGGCGGTCTGATTCTCTGCAAAGAGGAATATATTAAGGCGATCAACAAGGCTGTCTTCCCCGGAACGCAGGGCGGCCCGCTCATGCACGTTATCGCGGCAAAGGCCGTCTGCCTCGGCGAAGCGATGACCGACGAATTCAAAGCCTATCAGCGGCAGATCGTCAAAAACGCGGCGGCTCTGGCGAACGGCCTGATCAAGCGCGGTCATAAGCTCGTTTCGGGCGGCACCGAAAATCATCTTTGCCTGCTCAACCTCATCGGAACGGGCGTTACCGGCAAGGAGCTCCAGACAAGGCTCGACAGCGTGCATATCACCGCCAATAAAAACGCCGTGCCGAAGGACCCCGAAAGCCCGTTTGTTACCAGCGGCGTTCGTCTTGGCGCGCCCGCGGCGACCTCACGCGGCTTGGTAGAGGAAGATTTCGACGCGATCGCCGAGTGCATCCACCTGTGCATCACCGATTACGAAGCGTCTAAGGATAAGGTCTGCTCGATCGTAGCCGACATCTGCGCAAAATACCCGCTGTATCAGTAATCGCGATCATCATACCCATATTACGGCAACAGGCTCACTCCGCTTGGCTTGACAAAAGCAGTCAGGCTGAGCGGATTTGCCGTTACGGCATACATTCAAAAAGGAGGGCGTTGACATGGCAGCACCTCTTGCCGACAGACTGCGGCCGCAATCCATTGAGGAAATCTGCGGTCAGGAACATCTGCTGGGCGAAGGCAAACCGCTTTACAACATCATCAAAAGCGGCAGGATTCCGAATATGATTTTTTACGGGCCGTCGGGCGTGGGAAAGTCAACGGTCTGCTCGATCATCGCCGCGCAGACCAATATGCGTCTGCACAAGCTCAACGGCACCTCATGCTCCACGGCGGACATTCGTTCGATCGTGGAGGAAACGGGGTCGCTGGCTGGGGTAAACGGCATTTTGCTCTATCTCGACGAGATCCAGTATCTCAATAAAAAGCAGCAGCAAACGCTGCTCCAGTATATTGAAAACGGCGCGATCACGCTGATCGCCTCCACCACCGAAAACCCGTATTTTTACGTGTATTCGGCGGTTCTCTCGCGATGTACGGTGTTTGAGTTCAAGGCGGTTGCCGCCGAGCAGACTCTGCCCGCCATCAAACGCGCGTTTGACACATTGCGGGAGGAATTCGGCGAGCTCGAGGTTGAAGACGGCGTCGCCGAGATCATCGCCCTGCGCTGTGCGGGCGATGTGAGAAAGGCGGTCACCGCCGCCGAGCTGTGCGCGCTTTCGGCAGATGAGGTAGACGGCGTGCGGCATATCACCGAGGAAACGGCGCGCCTGCTCTCCCAGCAGAACACCATGCGCTACGACCGCGACGGCGACGAGCATTATGACGTTCTATCCGCCTATCAGAAATCCATGCGCGGCTCGGACGCGGACGCCGCGCTTCACTATCTCGCGCGGCTTCTGATCGCGGGCGACCTGCCGGGCGCGTGCAGGCGGCTGATGGTCTGCGCCTGCGAGGATGTGGGGCTTGCCTATCCGCAGATCATCCCGATCGTCAAAAGCGCGGTCGACGCGGCGCTCATGCTCGGGCTTCCCGAAGCGAGAATCCCGCTTGCCGACGCGGTTTTGCTGGTGGCGCTCTCGCCGAAGTCCAATTCGGCATATAACGCCATCGCGGCGGCGTGGGATGATGTGGAAAAAGGCCTTGCGGGGCCGATTCCGCGCCAGCTTCAAAACAAGCATTTCGACGGCGCCGAGCGCGCAGTTAAGGGGCAGAACTATCTTTACCCGCACGATTACCCGAACCATTACGTCCAGCAGCAATATCTTCCCGATGAGCTGAAGGGTCGTCGCTATTATGAATGCGGCGACAACAAAACGGAGCAGGCATTTAAGAAATACATCGACGGCATTAAGGGCAATTAAGCCTTGAGCCGCAGGCGCTCTGCCGCTGTATGGGATGAATCAATACCACCCGCGTGACGCGGGTGGATTTTACTTTTTTGCACCGCATTCGGCTGAAAAAGCTGAAAAAACGCCGAAAATCCCCGCTGATTAATTGATTATTTACAATATACCGTAAAATATGAAATATTTTTCGTGTATGATAGTAGTATCCGATAAAGAACCGAACACACGATTTCTTCAAAAAGGATGAAGACAGATGGATGACAAAAA
>JBJEQI010000021.1:0-7012 GCA_051881675.1 Acutalibacteraceae bacterium | reverse complement strand
CGCCGACCGACGTGCAAAGCAGCGGATTTTACTCCATGAAGCGCCCCGACGCGGCAAACGACCCCCGCTATGCGGCAAAAACCGCACAAAACGGTGCAAAAAGCGCTCCGTTCGCCGACAGCTCCGCCGAGCAAGCGCCTTCCCCGCAAAATGCGTCTTCGAGCGCGTCCGCGCAGGGGTACGGCGCTTACCGCCCCGACTTTAACCGCGGGGAGAGCGGCGCGAACTATACGAGCAATAGGAATGGCGACGGCTCCGCTTATACAGGCAGCGCAACCGGCGCGCATTATACAAGCGGAGCGGCGCACGGACCGCAGAGCTACCGCAATCCGCAATATGCAAGCGCGGCTGGTGCGGCAGGTGTGACGAGCGCTGTTCCCCGCAAAAAAGAAAAGCGAAAATACCCCCTCGGCGCGCTGATCGCCTGCTGTCTTATTTGCGCGCTGCTCTCGGGCGCGGTTGCGGCCGCAGGTGTGCTGGCATTCGCCCCTGCGGGTCGATCGCAGGCAAACAGCGGCGGGAGCGCGGGCAACACGGTAATCAATGTCGACAAATCGGCGACCAACAATGTCTCCGCTGTCGCCAAAAAGGTTATCCCCTCGGTTGTCGGAATCCGCGTGACCACCTCGGTCACCTCATTTTTCGGTATGTCGCAGGAATCCTCGGGCGAGGGTTCGGGCGTGATCTACACCGCCGACGGCTACATCATCACCAACTATCATGTTATCTCCGCAGCGGTGAGCGCGGGCAATAAAAGCAGTGCGACGATCGGCGTTTTCCTCTCGAGCGACCCCGAAACCGCTGTTTCCGCCAAGGTGATCGGCTATAACAGCGAGTCGGACCTTGCCGTGATTAAAATTGAGAAAACGGGGTTGACCCCCGCTGATTTTGCCGATTCCGATGCGCTCGAGGTCGGCGAGGCGGCGGTCGCGGTCGGCAATCCGGGCGGACTGCAATATATGTCCTCGGTCAGCAGCGGCGTTATCAGCGGACTGAACCGCACGATCAAGCTTGAAGGCACCTCGCAGATGAAACTCATTCAGACCGACGCCGCCATCAACCCCGGCAACTCGGGCGGCGCGCTGACCAACGCGGCGGGCGAGATCATCGGCATCAACAGCTCGAAGATCAGTAGCACCGACTTTGAGGGCATGGGATTTGCGATTCCCTCCAACTACGTCAAGCAGATCTGCGACGACATCATTAACAACAAGGACGTTCGGCGCGCCTATCTCGGCGTGAAGATCAGCACCGATTATGACGCTGAAACGCTGATATCCATGGGCTATCCCGCGGGCGCGGTGGTCGAGGCGGTCGATGAAAGTTCTCCCGCATACAGCGCGGGAATTCGCGCGTCCGATATCATCACCTCGTTCGACGGCGTCGAAATTTCCAGTTACAGCGACTATAACAAAGCGCGGCTGGGCGCAAAGCCCGGTCAGAAGGTGAGCCTCACCGTCTATCGCAACGGCAGAAATTATACCGTTTCGGTGACGCTCGGCGAGTCGCAAAATTAATCAGCTTATGTGACTTTTTCATATTATTTCTCCTTTACCCCGCGGCTTCTTCGCCGCGGGGCTTTGCCGTATATTGCCCCAATTAACCCGCGCGCCCTGCGCCCCGCTGCCGCAAAATTGCCTCTGCACGCAGAAAAGCTATTGAAAAATGCCGCGGGAGCGATTATAATAGTAATCGGACGTTAAAAATGCCGCGGGAACGGCACAGTTCCCGACGGGCAAATAAGAACAGAAAGCTGGATAAAATGGAATATTCACAGGCAAAGCGCCTTGACCACTATCAAACGGGTATTTTTGCGGCGCTGAATGCAAAAAAGGACGCACTGATCGCTGAGGGGCGAAAGGTTTATAATCTGTCGGTCGGCACCCCCGACTTCCCCCCGCCCGCTCACATTAAAAATGCGCTGATCGACGCCTGCCGTCTGGATGAAAACTATAAATACTCGCTGGCAGATCTGCCTGAACTCGCCGAAGCGGTCTGCGATTATTACCGATCGCGGTTCGGCGTGTGCGACCTCAACCCGAGCGAAGTCACCGCCGTTCACGGCACGCAGGAGGGCATGGGGCATCTCGGCATCTCGCTGTGCAACCCCGGCGACATTGTGCTGCTGCCGAATCCCGGCTATCCCGCTTTTGAAGCGGGCGCCTACTTCGGCGAGGCAGAGATTTATTACTATCCCCTGCTGCGCGAAAACGCGTTTTTGCCGCAGATGCAGGATATTCCCGAGGATGTGCTCAGTCGCACCAAATACATGGTCGTTTCTTATCCGTCGAACCCCGTCTGCGCCGTCGCGCCGCGCTCGATGTATGAGGAACTGGTTCGATATGCGAAGAAATATGGCTTTATCATCATCAACGACAATGCCTATTCCGACATTATTTACGACGGTCATGAAAGCCTTTCCTTCCTCTCGGTCGAGGGGGCGAAGGAGGTCGGCGCGGAGTTTTTCTCGCTGTCCAAGTCGTATAATGTCACAGGCGCGCGCATCTCTTTCCTGGTCGGCAACCAGTCGGTCGTTAATGCGCTGAAGCTGATGAGAAGCCAGATCGACTTCGGTATGTTCTACCCCGTGCAGTACGCCGCGATCGCCGCGCTTCGCGGTCCGCGCGACAGCGTGGAGGCGCAGCGGCTGGAATACCAGCGTCGGCGCGACGCCTTCTGCGGGGGACTGCGCAGCATCGGCTGGGATGTGCCCGATTCTCAGGGGACGATGTTCGTTTTTGCGCCGCTGCCGCCGAAATTTCGCTCGTCGGTGGAATTTTGCGAAGAGCTGATGGAGCGTACGGGCGTCATCTGCACCCCCGGCACCTCGTTCGGCTCGCTCGGAGAAGGGTACGTGCGGTTTGCGCTGGTCAAAACGCCCGAAGAATTCCGCGAGATCGTCCGCGTAATCGACGAAAGCGGCATATTGCGGTAACGCCCCGCGCGCGGGACGCGTTCATCCAAAATCACAAAACCGCTCCTATCCCACGGGATAAGAGCGGTTTTTTCTATTCATAGCGTCAATTCAGGCAATCAAAGATACCGCGCAGGCGCACAGCACGGCGATCATTCATTGCATAATCCGCGCGGCTATTTATCACCACGCATACCACCGATCAGCTCGGCGGCAAACGCGTCGCTTTTGGCGGTCACCTGCACCCACGCAGGGCGGAATCCGCTTCTCAACGCGGTTTTTGCCGAAAGAATATTTGACCACGCGCAGCAGTAAAACGGCACCTTTCCACAGCGGATAATTTCCAGCGCCAGCGCGGCGGTCAGAGCTGAGGCGACGCCCCTGTTTCGGTAATGCGGCAAAACATCCACCCCGATCTGCCACATATCGGCGCAATCCGCCGACGCACCCGCAAGCCCGATCAGTTCCCCGCGGTCGTATGCACCGAACGCCAGCACATCCAGCTCGGCGCGCTCGCGGCAAAGCGCATTGCTCCACTGCGGAAGATACAGCCCGCGAAACTGCGGGGGCGAGAGCCGCCGCAGTTCATATGCGCACGAAAGCGGGCGCAGCAGGTCGAGCCGCAGCAAAAAATATTCCGCCATAAAGCAGACGCGTAGCCCGAACGGGCGCAGAGAGTCGGACAAAAGATTCAGCGCGGGCGTTTCAAAACAGCGAAACGGCTCGGAAAATCTGCCGATATACTCCGACACCGTGTCATAAAGCCGCGGCGAGACCGACGCGACGATATTGCTCCCGTATGAGGTCAGATCGCACTCAAACGGCAGGGAAAGATACTTTCTCGCATCGGGAGACGGCTTTGAGATAACCGTTTTATTGCGCTTTGATACAAAATCGGCGGGGATGCGCCGCTGTCGATTGCGGACTGCCGCATCGCCGTTTGGAGTATTTCCGAATCGGTCATACGCTCGCCCTCCTTCAAGACTTTCGTCGGTCAAAATTCGGCGCGCCTTTGTCGGCCGCGCCGTTCTCTTGCTATTATACGCCGTTTTTAAACGCAATTCAACCGCAGATATTGATTTTCGCGCGAAATGATGGTATACTGTATAATAATCGCTAAAGCGATTATTAACTTGGAGTTTTGCGTTTGGACGCAAAACTTGATGCCAAAGCATGTATAATAACCGCTAAATCGATAATTTTCTCGAAGTTTTTGTCTGCGTGCAGTCGGCTGCACAAACGCACTGAAATATATCATTCAAAATGAAGGATTATGAGCATATGAATAAACAAATGCTGTTAAAAATAACCGCGCTGCTGCTTATCGTCGCCGTTTTTGCAGGGCTGGCGGTATCCTGCGGCGAGAACACGGCGAAAGGGCTGATCGCGTCGGTCGCGCCGAAGGATGCAAGCGGCAATCTGATTCCCGTATCCTCTTCATTTGAGATCAAAACAACCTCCTCCACCGATCGGCAGGCGGTCGCGCGGGCGCTCAGCGTTTCCCCCGCCGCAGACTTCACCGTCGACGGTTCGGGCAGGAGCTATACCCTCAGTTTCAAAAGCACGCTCCATACCGACACGGTTTATAAATTTTCGTCGGATCTGCATGGCAGAACGGTCTATGAATGGGCGTTTCAGACGGTTGCCGACTTCGCCGTGGTAAAAACCGTGCTTCCGACCAAGGAGGGCGACCGCTCGATCAGCTTTGAATTTTCCTATGCCGATGTGGAGAATTTTGAGGAGAATTTCTCGATTTTTCCCGCGGTCAAGGGCAGCTTTGCTCACAAAAAAAGCACCTGGACCTTCACCGCCGACAGTCCGCTCCCGAGCGAAACGCGCTTCACCGTTACGCTCAAAAAGGGAGTCAAAAACGCGGCGGGAATCTCTCTGGCAGAAGACATCACGGAGGTATTCACCACGCCCGAGCCGTCGGGGGATTTCATCTCGGCGGTGCGCGAGGGCAGCGACTCGGCGGGGACCTACCTTGCCGACGACAAGCCGCAGTTTATGGTGAAATACCGCGGGATAAAAGATCTGTCGGTCAAGGCGACCGTCTACCGTTTCGGGGATTTCAAGCAGTATCTCGCGGCGCATAAAACCTATTTTGAGGCGCCCGATTTTACCGATATTGCGGCGCTTACGGATTCGCTCGAAACGGTGAACGCGTTTGAGACCTCGGTGATCGAATATACCCCGCAAACCGAAACCGCTCCTGCGGTCGGAATCATTGCCTACCCGTCGGCGCAAAGCGCGGGATACTATCTCTCGGTGATGACCGTCGGGGGCAGGCGCGTGTATCATGTCTTTCAGGTTTCGGGGCTGTGCGTTGCCGCGGTCGAATCGGGCAATTCGCTGAACGTCTGGGTCAACAGCGTTGCCACGGGCAAACCGCTCACCGATACGGAGGTCATCCTCGACAGCGAATATGATGAAAAAACCAATGAAAACGGCATTGCCGTTTTTGATCTGACCGAAGACAAAGCGATCGGGCGATATATGGTCATTAATGACCCGCAAAATCCCGATACGCCGTATGTTTCCTATATCGCGATGAATGCGGACCGCGACGGTATCGACGCCGCCTGGCGGTTCAACTGCGCGCTGTATACCGATAAAAACCGCTACTCACCCCGCGATGAGATCAAGCTTGTCGGCGTCGCCGCCGCGCTCAGGGGCAAAGCGGCGGAGGGCTGTGTTATCCGCTATCATTCGCGGCAGATGAGCGTTTCGCCTGACAAAAACGGCGCTTTTGAAGCGACAATCCCGCTCGACGGCTCGCTGACGGGCAGCCTCTCGATCGGGCTGTATATCGGCGATCGGCTCTGCGCCGAAACCTCGGTTACGATTACCGATGAAAAAGCTGATGCCGCCGCAGAAAAACCGATCGGCGGGCTGTTCGTTCACGCGAAAAAGAGCGGCGATATGCTGCTGGTATCCGCCGACAATATCACCAGCGAAAACACAGGCGCGCTCCTGCTGAACAGCGAGGCGAGCGAGCGATACGGCAGACTGATCTACACCGTCGGCGCCGCCGAGGCGGATTATACCGTCGAGGTGATCCGCCGCACGCTGTTCACTCGCGAGCGGGCGGGCGAGTATTACGACTACACCGACGGCAAAACCCGACCGCGGTATCGCTATAAAACTGTGAATCAGGAAAAGACGGTTCGCACCGCTTACGGCAAGCTCACGGATGGTGCGGCGAGTGTGCGCGCCAACTATAAAAACGACCCGCAAAACGGCATTTACTATGTGTTCAAGGTCCGCTGTCAGACAGCCGACGGCAAAACAGCCGTTTATGAGCTGACGAACAGAGGGGATACGGTCGATTCCGGTTTTCTCGACGATTCGCTGTATACCCTGAGCTTTGAGCAAACGACGAATATCGGCTATAACAGCGCGCTTGGCGCCGTGCTGTCGCGGGGTGCGCAAGAGGTGAAAAGCGGCTCTGTTCTGCTCTTCCCCGCGCATCTGGACGCGCTGAGCGGCACCGTTTGCAGTGCGGGTAACATTGCCCTGCAAACCAACAGCTCCTTTTACCCCGAAACTACGGTGCTCGCGGCATATTTTGACGGCAAGCGTATGCATATTCTCAACCGCAGTGCGCTGAGCCTTGACGCGGGCGACATCCGACCGACCGTCACCGCCACAGCCGACCGCTCCTCCTATGCTGAGGGCGACACCGTCGCGCTCTCAATCCACACCGATAATGCGGCGGGCAAGGGCGTATCCCTGCCCGTTCTGGTGGGAATTTATGAAGACGGCGCGGCGGGTTATCCGAGCACGCGCGCCTATTCGGCGTTCGGCTCGGCAATATCGGCGGACTTTATCACCGAGCAGGCCTCGTCTTATACCTTTGCGGGGAATTACACCGCCCCCGCCGCTGAAAAGCGCGGAGATTTTCAGAAATTCAGTAAATTAAGCGCCGCGCCGATCTACTTCGGCTATGTAACGACCGATTCCTCGGGCAAAGCCGAGCTTCGTTTCACCGCTCCGTCGGCGAAAAAATATACCTGCTGTTTTACTGCATTTACCAAAACCGCTGCCGCTGATTTTGCCATGTCGGTCTCCTGCACCGATAAGCCGCTGCTCAGCATT
>JBJEQI010000020.1:0-4252 GCA_051881675.1 Acutalibacteraceae bacterium | reverse complement strand
TGAGCTTTCAGGCCGTTCGCGATAGTCGCAGCATTGCCGGGAGTAAAGCCGAGCGACGATTTATTGTAGTATACAAGCTCGAAATCCATGAAAGAATCGATCGAGTTATTCTTGCACCAATCGCTGAAGCTGCGAAGCGCCTTATTTCCGCCGAGCAGTCCCGCGGCCTTAAAGCCGCCGCCGAATTTGCCGTAGTCGACGCCGTCGGAGCCGAATCCTTTCAGATTCGCCGCCATTTTCGCATTTGTTCTGCCCTTGATATCGTCAAGGATGGTCTGCGCCTGATCAAAGGTTGTCAGCGAAGAGAGCGAATAATACGGGATACCCGCCATGAGCTTTCGCTCGGTAAACGCGCCGTAGAAATTGAACACAGCGTCGGGAGTTTCAACCCCCTGCTTCAGTCCCTCGTTCTCCGCAAGGTAATCGCGGTATGCAGCCGCCATATCGTTATAGCTGCACTTGCCTGCCGGCAGGATGATATAGCGGACGGACATTCTCTCCACATCCGTATATCCGTCGGCATACTTCACGATGCGCTCCACCAAATTATCCTGCCCGCTGAGATAAGCTTCGGCGCCGCCGCGGATGCGGAACTCGGCATAAGCGGTGGAATAACCGTATTGCTCATCGCCAGCAGTTGCATGGATATTAGCGTTCTCGGCGCCCGATTCGATAACGCCAAGTATACCGCCCGACCGGCCGCTCGCGCCGAAAACAGGAACCCGAATCGACTCCTGATTGGTTGCCATAACCGTCGGCTGCTCCGAGCCGTCGATGCCGTAAACAGGCTCCGAATAGCTTCTGGGCTGACGGACGTTATCGTCAGTCATCATCAGCGCGCCGCTGCCCGAAGGCACAAACAGATACGAGCCGGTGTTATTCTTTACCGAAGCAAAGAACGGTGAAACAGAAGCCGAAACCAGCCTATACTGCTCCCCTTCTGAAACATCGGCAGTCACGATTGAAACGCTGATACCGTCGGCATTGATTGTATAATCCAGCGGAACGGAGATTCCGATTGAATCAAAATAATAGGTCAAACGAACGCCGTTTTCGATCTTGCGGGCGAGAATATAATCCGCGCCGGCATTGGATCGTAGCTCAATCTCGTTGTTCTTCTCATCAATATAGGTGATATACAGCGATGAGTTCAGACCGTCTGCCTGATAGCCGTCAGCCTCGGCGCCGCTCTGGTAAAACTCATAAGGAATGGTCGACCAGTGCTGCCCCGTCTGCTTATCGCGGACGATGACGCAGGTTCTGTCCAGGTCCCAGCTAAGCTCGATGCGGTCGTTTTCAGCAACGACGTCTGAACGGATCGTGCGAAGCTGCTCGGGCAGCTCATACACCGTGGGGGTGAGATATTTCGGGACGCTTTCACCGCAGGAGGAAAAAACGAGCGCAGTGATCAATGCCATGATCAAAGGCAATATTACTTTTCTGATTCTCATTTTATCCTCCTATCTAAGCGCGATCTCATTGTAGACGCCGATCACAAACGAAAGCAGGTTTTGCAGAAGCGTCAGCATTGAGAAAAGTACGAATCCGACTATTGCCATGGCGATTACGATCAGCAAAGCCAAGCCGATCGCCTTGAAGAAGCTGAAATCGTGAACGACTGTTATCGAAAGCAGCAACAGAACAATGGTCGCCAGGTAGCAAATGTTTCCGAACAGATCAAACGGAGAGTTTGCGGAAGGAGTCAGAACATTGGAAAGTGCGATATAGCCGATATTGTAGATCAGCATCGGCATCAGGCAGTAGCAGGTCGAGCAATACACCTCTTTCATCGTACCCTTACCGGTGAAGAGAATGCACACCAGCCAGTTGGATACCACCCACAGCAGCACGATGCCGATTGTACCGAGCATCATGAGCAGCGAGTTGAAGTTGGAAAGGTCTACCGCACCGAACGCGAAGCCGCCGAGCGTTCTCGCCATAACGGTCGTGACAAAGAAGAGGATCAGCATGATCGTCGCGATCAGCGGCGAGCCGAGATTCTTATACTTCACATTTTTGAAGCTCTCGAACGGATGGATAATAGTCGTCATCGCCGTATTGAGCTTAGGCGACTTAATGAAGGTGATCTGTCGCTTTTTGGTTACGACCAGCAGCGCCGTC
The DNA here is from genome assembly GCA_051881675.1 of Acutalibacteraceae bacterium. Classification (GTDB taxonomy): domain Bacteria; phylum Bacillota; class Clostridia; order Oscillospirales; family Acutalibacteraceae; genus CAKRRH01. Next base: position 2,131 of record JBJEQI010000020.1, on the reverse strand, counting down.
AAACCGGCGATAATGCCGATTATCAGAAGCATGATCCACCAGAAGTTATTGCTGATGAAGTTGTTGCGAACCTCTTCAAACGCGAGCGAATAGGTTTCGGCATCCAGACCCTGCTTGGCATAAGCCATAGCGGCGTCGTAATCCTTTTCCTTGAGCGCCGCCTTGGCGAGGCCGCGATAAGCAAGCTGGCAGTTCTTGTCCTGCTTGTTGATCTTCTGCCAATAGGGCTTTGCTTCCACATAGCGACTCTCATAGGTCAGCGTATTCGCTGTCCGCAGCTGCTTGCCGTATTCAGTCAGACGGAATACGGTGATATTGTTGCCGGAAAAGTCCGAAACGAGCAGGTCATCGCCGAATGCAACGACCGAGCTCGGCGAAAGGAACGTTCCGAGCTGTGTACCCGTCTGCTGACCGCCGCCGAAGACGGTGAGCAGAGTGCAGTTTTTATCATAGACAAATATTCTGCCGTGATAGCTGTCGACCATGTAATAGTAGCCGTCTTTATCAGCCGCAATCGAAGTACATTCGCTACTGGTAGAAACACGGTAACGGCTGGTTTTGCTGACATAGCTGAAGGGGTTATCGGCGAAGTTATAACCGTCTGCGCTCGAAGCGGCAAACGAACCCTTTTTATTGAGGGTATTCAGACCCGTCAGTCCGAAGACGCGGATCTGACCGCTTCCGGAACTGTTGACCGCGGAGATGAAGCCCTCGCTGTCGATACAGATGTCCAGCAGCGTATACGGCAGGCGCTGCAAAGACGCGCCGTGCTTCTCCTCGGTCTCGAACAAGGAAGTGATGAGATTCCGTATCGCGCCCGAGAAAGAGGTTTTAACATTATTCGCACCGAAAAATCCGAAAAATTCATATTCATCGGAATACACCATAATGCCGTAGTAGGAACCCTCACAGAGAACATACAGATAGCCGCTGTTGTCGCGGATCAGCTTCATCGGCGCATAGTCAAAGGTGGAAGGAATCGCAGGATCGTTCGGCTTTGTGAGGATTCGCTCAACCTTGCCGTCTTTGACGCAGAGGATACGCTTATTCACGGTATCCGCAAGCAGCATTCCCTTATCGTCGATAAAGATACCCTTGGCGCCGGTAAAAGTGATCTTTTGACCCTTGTAGTCGAAAGACGTTATGGTTTCCACTACATGGTAGTTTTTATCAAATTTGAGCAGCCGTCCGTTGCCGCTGTCGAGCACATAGAGATATCCGCCGTATGAGAACATATGCTGAATCTCTTTGAAATTGCCCGTGTTAAGCTGTTCACCGCTGATCACCCGATTGACCTCATATGAAGCCTTGGTTTCAACAGGAATCTTTGCGGGATAGCCTTCCCAATAGGTATAGGAGGTGAACGGTGTGCCGATGATCGACTCCGCCGAAGCAGGCAGACAGAGAAACGACATCGTTATCGCCGCGACCATCAGCACGGTAATCAGCGCCCGAACTAAAGAATGTTTGCTTTTATTGAAAGTATTCTGCATGTTAAACCGTTCCTTTCAATCAATCTTTAATTCCGGACGTACTCATGGTTTCAAGTACATTCGACTGTGTAACGAGATAAACGATAACCGGCGGAATCATCATAATAACGGTTACCGCCATGGCGCTTCCCGATCGGGCGATACCGCCGGAAACGACCGAGTTGATAACGCTGGGGAGCGTTTTGTAGCTCTCGGTGAAGAGAAGACCGTCCGCCGTTGCGCTCCAAGCTGCCTGGAAGCTGAACAGACCGGCTGTCAGCCATGCGGGCTTTGCGAGCGGCATAACGATTCGCCAGAAGATTCTCCAAGCGCTGGCGCCGTCGATACGGGCGGCTTCGATCAGCGCTTCGGGGATATTGGCTTCCATCGACTGTTTGACAAGGAAGATACCCATCGTGCTGGCAAGCGCAGGAAGAATATACGACCAGTAGTTATCAATCGCATGCAGATTGGCAAGGATCAGATACTGAGGAACCGCCAGCGTCGCGCCGTTATACAGCAGAGCGAACTGAACAACCATAAAGAACACCTTGGTCGCTTTGTTCTTCACCTGGCAGAGTACATAAGCGCCCATACAGGCGAGCAGCACCTGAATCAGAGTAATGCTGACCGTGACGAAAATGGTGTTGAACACATAT
>JBJEQI010000019.1:0-4254 GCA_051881675.1 Acutalibacteraceae bacterium | reverse complement strand
GGGTGGAGGAGAAAATTCTCGCTTTGATGGATAAGAACGATATTGACCCCGATTCCGCTTATGCTTTGTTGCTCGGGGCGCGCGGCACCAAGGAAATCATCAAGCTGTTCGCCGCCTTTTACGGCTACGACGGCTTTGACCGCGCCGAGTTTGATCAGTGGCTTGAGGAATATGCGGCTGACTGGAAACAGCATAATAAAAAGGACGAACTGCCCATTTTGATCGACTTCTTTGAAAAGTTTGAGGATACATTGGCTGCCAGACAGTCGAAGTAATAAACCGTTATCCGTGATGTGAGGGAACGAAAATGTCGCTTGAAGCAAAGATAAAAGAACTGGTTTTGAAAATTCATAGCCTTGACCGCGGGGACGCGAATGTGCGGCTACCGTAGAATACCTACTATCTCGGCGACGATGAGATTCTCTGCCTTGACCGACCGTCGGGCGAGTCGCGTTTCCCTTATGACGCGGACGGGCTGGTCGTCTGGGCGCGCTCATCGGGGCATATTGAGGCCTGTGAGTCCACCTTTAATATTTTCAAAGCCGTCAATTATACCGACGATCCGAGCGTGAATTTCATGGTCGGGCTGCCGATCGGCGGGGGAGAGTATTTCCCCGTGTCGCTGTTCGACTGTTCCAAGCAGCTTTTCGAGCCTTCGATGTTTCGCGATATGTGGTGTACGGTATTCGCTGCGCCTATTATATCGCGGAAACACAAGGACTTATTTTTGCCGTCCGACTGCACGTCGACGAGCAAAAGCATATCCATTTTGCCTTTACGGCGATCAACGACAGCGGCGAGCCGCGTCAGCTGTATATGGCGTCCGAGATCGAGGCGATCCTGCGCAATGCCGACAATGAGGGCTTTTGGGATAAGATGACAAAATTCGGCGCGCACAGCGATAATCGCTTTTTGCTGCGCAGCGGGGAGGACTGTTTGGTGATTCGCTCGTCGCTTGACGGCGGCGAGGTGGGCGACGCCTATCACACCTGCGCCAGGGGCGACCTCCTCGGTGCTCGGGGGCGGTCGATTATCGCGGCTGAGGCGTGGAAATACGGCCGCTTTTTCGGGCAAAGGGACTCGGTTACCTCCACCGACATACCGACTGCGGCGGATATGATACATATTACGCTAAAAAGCGGCGAATCAGCGCGCAGGGAGCTGGAGCTTTCCTATTATCACAGTGTCGCCGAGGCCGAGCGAGCGCTCGGCGGGTGCATTGACGTTCGCCGGGTTGATACTGCGCTTTGCGAGAGCGAGGCGCGCGAGCGCGAGAGTTTGACCAGTATGAAGATCGCGTTCGGCGATTACAGCGGCGGTGTGAATGCGCAGGTGCTCAACCAATTTATCGCCAATGTGCAAAAGCAGGTCAGCTTCTGCGCGCTGGGGAAGAACTATGCGGGCGCGTTCATCGGCATCCGCGACGTTATGCAGCAGCTCGAGAGCAGTCTGATGTGGCAGGCACAGCGCAGCCGCGCGAAGATTCTCACCGCCATGCAGTATATTTTGGAAGACGGCAGGCCGCCGCGCCAGTTTTCCGTTCCCGACCGCGCGGGCGAGATGCCTGCGATGGATCTTCGCAAGTTCATCGATCAGGGCAACTGGATCATCTCGACGGTCTATTCCTATCTGGCGTTTACCGATGATTTCAGTCTTTTGGATGAGCGGTGCGGATATTATATCGCTTCCGAGGACAACACGCGCATCATCGCGAAAAGCAATATTGTTGATACGGTTCTCGACCATATGATTCGCATTATGGACTTTATGGCGAGCCACCTTGACCGTGAGGGCGGCACCAACTGTCTGCACGCGCTTCGCGGTGACTGGAACGATTCGATCGACGGGCTCGGCTTTACCGATTCTCCCGATCGGGAGTTCGGAAACGGCGTGGCGGTCATGGCGTCGCTGCATTTTTATCAGAATTGCCGCGAGATGTGCGAGATATTGGAGCGCGTCGGCGCGCACGCCGATAAAGCAGCGCAGTATGCCAAATACCGCGAGCAGATCGGCGAAGGGCTGGCGGCTCATGCCATCGAAACCAAGGAAAACGGCGAGCGCCGCATTGTGCACGGCTGGGGCGATAATATGGCGTATAAGCTCGGCTCCTTCCGCGATCCCGACGGGGAGGACCGCGTCAGCTCGACCTCTCATTCTTTCTGGGTGCTGTCGGGCATGATCGAGAAAGACCCCTCTTTGAAAAAAACAATCCTCGACGCATTCAGCCGTTTGGATTCGCCATACGGTATGCTGACCTTTGATAAGGTGTTTTTGCCCTCTATGCGCCCCTTTGCGGGCGCGATCGCAGGCATCACGCCCGGCACCTATGAAAATCACGCCGCGTATGTTCATGCAAGTATGTTTGCGATCATGGCGCTGTTTGCGATCGGGGAGAGTGAGCGCGCGTGGTGTGAGCTGGAAAAGTCGATCGTGATTTCGCATGAAAACTGCTCGATGACGCCGTTTGTCATGCCGAATTCGTATTGTTATAATCTCGATTTCGGGATCGACGGCGAGTCGCTCGGCGACTGGTATACGGGCAGCGGAACGGTGCTGATCAAGGAGCTTGTCCGCTTCGGATTCGGCGTCGTGCCGACGCTCGGCGGGCTGATTATTCAGACCCCGCGGCATATGCCCTGCACCCGCGCCGAACTGCATATTCAAATCAAAGGGCACCCGATTGCGCTGAAATACGTCAACCGCGTCGACGGCGAGCGGAAGATTGCTGTCGACGGAAAGGCGGCGCCCGCGCAATACGACAGCCTGATCGACACTATGAAGCTGACGATACCGTCAGCTGAGCTTCATGACAGCATGATCATTGAAGTGACCGACTAATTCATCAGGATAAAGGAGATACAAGCATGAATACAATCAACTGGGACAAATACGGATTTTACGGCGAGGACGGCCGCAATCCGATGATTTCGGGTGAGTTTCACTACTACCGTGTGCCCGAGAGTGACTGGGAATGCCGACTGCAAAAGCTGAAAGAGTGCGGTGGCAAAATGGTCGCGACGTATATCCCGTGGATCATTCATGAACCGCAGGACGGCGTTTTTTGCTTTGACGATGTGCCGGGGCGCCGCCTGACCGCCTTTTTGGAGCTGTGCCAAAAAATGGGGCTGCGGTGGTTGTCCGCCCGGGACCGTATGTGTATTCCGAGATGGTCAACAGCGGCCTGCCGCAGTAGCTGATCGATGCGCATCCCGAGATCATGGCAAAGCGGGCAAACGGCAGCCTGATCGTGGGCGACGGTGTTTCTTATGTTCATCCCACCTTTTTGAAATATGCCTACCGCTGGTATGAGCGGGTTTGCGATGCGATTCGCCCCTATCTTGCGACAAACGGCGGCCCGATCGCGATGGTGCAGGTCGACAACGAGCTTTGCGGAATCCATATTTGGAACGCCTCGGTCGACTATAACCCCGAGTCGATGGGCTTCGGTGATGAAAACGGCAGATACGCTCGCTTTTTGTCGGAGCAGTACGGCAGCGTTGATCGGCTGAATGAAGCGTATGAAACTGAGTATCGCTCGTTTGCTGACGCCGATCCCCGCGTTCCCGCGCTGCTCAGCGGCGACTCTATAGGCGCAAAGCGCTGCCGATTTGATTATGACCGCTTTTATACGGAGGCGGCGTTTGACTATTTGAATCTGCTGGCGCATAAGCTGGTCGAGCTGAAGATTGACGTTACGCTGTGCACCAATGTCGGCACCACCAATCTGATCGCCGTCTATAAAGACGGGCTGAAAAAGCTCCCCTCGCCGTTTTTGATCGGTATCGATCATTATTATACGCTCGGCCCGTGGGGGAACTGGACGAACAATCCCACACCGCAGAAGTTCTTAAAGTGGGTCCTCTCGATCGATCAGCTGACGGAAATGGGCATGGCGCCGTCGGTTTTGGAGCTTCAGGCGGGCAGCCCCGCCGATTTTCCTCCGATGCTGCGCGAGGATTTTACCGCTATGTATATGGGGCTGATTGCTGCGGGTATGCGCGGCGTCAATTACTATGTTTTCACGGGCGGCAGAAACTTTGAAAACACGGGTGCCGCCGCGGATATTTATGATTATAACGCGCCGATTTCCTATGATAATCAGGTTCGCCCGACGTATTATGCGATCAAGCAGGCGAATGAATTTTTGGCGCAGAACACATGGCTTCAGAGCGCCCCTCGGTATTATGATGTCCAGCTCGGCATGACATGGCCGGGCGAGTTCCTCCCGCAGTACGGGGAGTGTGATGTCATCAC
>JBJEQI010000018.1:0-4289 GCA_051881675.1 Acutalibacteraceae bacterium | reverse complement strand
AATCGAAAGCGGAGATTCATACCATCATTGAAGAAAGCGGCTATCAGGCGTTGAAGAAAGATGCGGCGCTATATAAACGCGCAGGCATGAACGCCGATGAAGCTTTGCAGTCCGAATCCATTAAGCAGGCTTTACGAAACGGCATTGCGCAAACCAACGGCACTTTTGAAAATATTACGCGAACAACGGTTGACGCCGCGACGATGCAGTATTATGACGCGTTGGACGCCGCTTATTTGCAGGTTTCGTCAGGGGCGTTTGATTATAACTCAGCCATTAAAAACGCGATCAAGAAGCTGACAGACCGCGGTATCGCCACGGCAGAATATGCGAGCGGGCACAAAGACTATGTCGATACTGCCGTTCGCAGAGCGGTGATAACGGGAGTTAATCAGTCTGCGCTTCATGCGCAGGAGATTTTGGCGGACGAACTCGGATGCGATCTTGTGGAAGTCACGGCACATGCGGGGGCAAGAACGGGAAAGGGCGTTGCCAATCATGCGCTTTGGCAGGGCAAGGTGTATTCGCGCAGCGGTAACAGTGACAAGTATCCGTCTTTGCGCGAGGTAACGGGATACGGCACCGGCGCGGGGCTCGGCGGATGGAACTGCCGCCATTCGTTTTATCCGTTTATCGACGGCGTATCGGAACGCGCGTATACCGATGATGAGTTGAAAGATTATAACGCTGTCAAATACGAGTACAACGGAAAGAGTATGACCGAATATGAGGCACGGCAAACACAGCGCGGCATCGAGCGGCAGATTCGGAAATACAAGCGCGAGATCGCGGGATTTGACGCGGCGGGGGTTGACAGCACGGCATCAAAAGAGAGACTTTTGAAGTGGCAGGAACGTCAGCGCGATTTTACCCGGCAGACAGGGTTGAAACGCGATTATGCGAGGGAAGCTGTCGGGGGTTACAACGGAAAGAAAACGGTTGCAAAAGGCGAGAAAAGTGGTATAATAGAATTATACAAAGGAAAAGGCCTTAAAGTTACTTCCGATTCCGATATTTCGCCGAAGACGGTTCGTCAGATTGAAAAAGCTGCCAAGAAGGTCACTAATGATTTTAAGGTGCTGGAATCCTATTCAGAGCCTATTGTATTCGGTAACGTGGACGGCGGATTGGCAGAAAACAATTACAGCCCTTCCACAGGGCTGAACACGATCACGCTTGACAAAGCCGCATTTGCCGATCCCGATCGGCTGTTGGAACGGCTGCATTAGGATTATATCGCGGGCATAAGCTATGAAACGGATACCATCCAAAGCCTTGTTGCTCACGAAATGGGGCATAATGCTCACATTGCTCTTGCATTGAAAAGATCTGGATTGCCTTATGGTTGGTCGTTGACCCCAGAACTGCGTATTGCGTTTGAAAATGAATTATTACATGTTCGCAATGATATATATGAACACGTTTTTAGCGGTGTAAATGACTCGAGAATAATTTGTAATTTGATTAGTCGAGAGTTAGGCGAAAATGCCATTTATGATAACGAATTAATTGCGCAGTCGTTCGGCAATTATTACTACGGCAAACGCAAATCTGAGATAGCTAAAAAAATAGTTGAATATTTCAAGAAAGAGTTGAAGTAGATGTATTCGTCAAAACCGTTATTCCCGTATGCAAGCGGATATGTTTTAATATTGCCTACCACAATGAAAGACATTGAATTGCATGGTGGTTCAATTGTCGAATGTGATGAGTATATTATCTATTTTAAGCCTGAAACTCCCGAAGAAGTCAAAACCCGATTTGTGAAAGAATATGCTGAGCATTATGCTGAAAGAAAGGCATCGGGAAGGTACTGATAAAATTCCAACAATTCAATATCGGAACTAAGCACTTTTGCAGTCGATTGCAACATCGATTGCGAGGGTGCTTTTTTCATACAAATTTTGACCGAGCATGTCGTAAAACTGCCGTCATATGAGAAGCGACCTCGTAAAAAGCGTATTGAAAGGAGCATGGTTATGCAAAGAAATTTTTTAGAGGATTTGGGACTTGAAACGGACGTCATCGACAAGATCATGGCTAAAAACGGAGCCGATATCGAGAAGGCTAAGGGCGATCTTGCGGATAAGACCTCCGCGCTCGAAGCCGCCAATCAAACGATTGCCGATCTGCAGGCGGCGGTCAAAAAGTTTGACGGCGTCGATATAGACGGACTGAACGAGCAGATCAGCAGTCTTAAATCCAAGTACGACAAGGACACATACGAACTCAAACTCGAAAGTGCGCTCGATATAGCGCTTGTTTCGGAGAAGGCAAAGAATCCCAAAATGCTGAAAGCAGCGCTAGATATGTCGAAGATCAAGCTTGACGGCGATAAGCTGACGGGTCTTGACGAACAGATAGCCGAGATCAAAGAATCGGACGGGTATCTGTTTGAAAGCGAGAGCGGGTCTTTCGTCAATTCGGGTGCGGGACACACCGAGGGAGCGCAAAGCGCCCCCAAAGACTTAGGAAGCGCCATTGCAGCGCACTACAATAAAAAATAATTCATTTGAAAGGACTAAAAAAATATGGCTATTACACTTGCAGAAGCAAAAGTCGGCATGGCTGACAAAGTAGATCAGATGGTGGTAGACGAGTTCAGACGCTCGTCGCTGCTGCTTGACAATCTCACATTTGACAATTCAGTGTCGCCCGGAACAGGCGGCTCAACTCTTACCTACGGTTACATTCAGCTGGAAACACCGTCGACAGCGGCGTTTCGCAAAATTAACAGCGAATATACCGCAAACGAGGCGAAGCGGGTTAAAAAGACTGCCGATCTTAAGATTTTCGGCGGTTCGGCAGGTATCGACCGCGTTTTGCAGAACACCAGCGGAACGGTGAACGAGATTGAGTTCCAGCTGAAGCAGAAAGTACTCGGCGCACGGAATCTTTTTCATTATACCGTCATCAATGGCAAATCCACTGCGTCAAACGATGAGTTCGACGGACTGAACACGCTGCTCTCGGGAAAAAGCACCGAATACAACACCGACAGCACGATCGACGTTTCCACGAGCGCAAATCTGGAATCCAATTACCAGCGCCTGCTGGATATGCTCGATGAATTTCTTTCGGGTATGGACGGCACGCCTACCATGCTCATGGGCAACCGCGAGCTGATGACGAAGATCAGAAGCGCGGCACGCAGAGCAGGCTATCTGACCAAGTCGGAAGACGCGTTCGGCAGAGCGGTCACCGCATATAACGGCATTCCGCTCGTTGATCTCGGCGAGTATTACAACGGCACTTCCACCGTGCATACCGTCCCCGTGGTCGACACGCGCAAGCCGGGTACAGCTACCGCTGCCGTAACAGGTCTGACCGATCTTTATGCGGCTTCATTCGGTCTTGACGGTTTCCACGGCGTTTCACCCGCGGGCGGTTCGATCATTAATACCTATCTTCCCGATCTTTCTCAGCCCGGCGCTGTTAAAAAGGTCGAAGTTGAAATGGTATCGGCGGTTGTTCTTAAGAACACACTGAAAGCGGGAGTATTCCGTAATATCAAAGTAAAGTAAGGCGGCGCTTTATGAAAACACCCGATTATTCTTTTTATACCGAAACATATCGCGGCACAGACATCACCGCCGATAATTTTGACCGTCTTGCGGTCCGCGCCGCCGCATACCTCAACAGTATAAAGCGGTGCGAGCTGCCTGAATCCGACGCGGTGAATATGGCGATTTGTGCGATCGCCGAGGAATGGCAGATCAAGGAACAAGGCGGCGAGGTTACAAGCCAAAGCGTCGGGAGCTGGTCTAAATCGTTTGCGGTCAGCAATAAGAGCGCCGACAGAAAAATGTTTGAGGCGGCGCGGCTGTATATCCCCGATTATGTTTGCTCGGTGAGGTGGGTATGATGCAGAGTATGTTTTGCGATACAGTTACGCTGTATAACCGGTATAAAGAGGACGGAGCCGAAAAGTGGCATCGCACGGTGATCGAGGGCGTATTTCTCGACAGCATCAAAGGTGCAATCGCTCGAAAAACAGGCGTTACATCCGCCGACAGCGCACTTTTGATTGTGCCTATGAATTTATCCGTTGCCGCGGATTTCGTCGCTTCTGCGGCATACTGCGGCGACGGTTGGACGCTTGCGGCGGGAGATATATTGGCGGTGGGAGCTGCGTCGGCGGAGATTGCTGTTTCGCCTAAGGAGCTGAAAGGCGTCGGCGAGATATTTACAATTACATCCGTTGACCGAAAAGCGCACGGCGGCTCTATGGCACATTGGGAGGTGTCTGCGAAATGAGGATAGAAACGCATCTTGACGGTCTCGGCGCT
>JBJEQI010000017.1:0-4311 GCA_051881675.1 Acutalibacteraceae bacterium | reverse complement strand
GATCTTAAAAGGCAGCATTCCATGATAATTGCGCATGCCTGTAATCGTGATATAAATCTCTCGGTTTGATTTCATTTTACTCGCCCTCCTTGGCTTTATGATTACAGTATAGCAAAGCCACTGTCCCATAAAACGGACTATCAATCGAAAAATCATCCTTTTTTCACCTCATAACCGCCCCCAGCAAAAAAGCCCGACGGGAGAAATCCCATCGGGCTTTTTACTCCGCGTCTTGATCGGCGCGGTTGCGTATATAGGCGATACTATCGCAATAAAGCCAATCTTAAACCTCATCTTTCATAGAACGGCACATCAGCGAGCGGATTTTTTCATCGACTCTGCCGCCGCAATACAAAATATCATAACATTCATTGACGATCGGCATATCCACGCCGAACCGATCGGCAAGCTTCTTTGCCGACTCGGTCGCATAATAGCTTTCGACCACCATTCCGACCGACCGAATCGCCTCATCCACGGCGACTCCCTCGCCGATCAGCTTGCCGAAACGGCGGTTGCGGCTGTGCCGCGAGGTGCAGGTAACGATCAGGTCGCCGATTCCCGACAGCCCCGCAAAGGTCTCGGCACGCGCGCCCATCTTCACTCCGAGGCGGGTGATTTCATGGATACCGCGGGTCATCAGCGCGGCGATCGTATTGTCGCCGAGCCCCAGCCCGTCGCACGCGCCCGCCGCCATGGCGATGATATTTTTCAGCGCGCCGCCGATCTCAACGCCGACAACGTCGCTGCCCGTATATATACGGAAAGAATCGCACATCAGCGTTTGCTGGACCGTCTTCGCGGCGGCTTCCTGCACCGACGCGGCAACCACCGACGTGGGGATGCCGCGGGCAACCTCCTCCGCGTGGGACGGGCCGGACAGCACCACCAGCGGATTATGCGGCAATTCCTCGGCGATAACCTCCGAAAACAGCTTCAGACTGCCGCGCTCCAGCCCTTTGGACACGATAATGATGATCGCTGACTCGGCGACAACGCCGCGCAGTCGCGCCGCCGTTTCCCGCACAGCGAACGACGGAGTCGCCAGAATGACGAAATCCGACCCGACAACATCATCAATATCGCTCGTCAGCGCGATTTCATTCGGGATGACGACGCCTTTCAGCAGAGGATTTTCGCGCGTTACCCGCAGGCGATCGATCTCCTCCTCAAATTTGCCCCAAATAACGGTTTCAAGCCCGTTGTGATGGCAGAGTATTCCGAGCGCGGTGCTCCAGCCGCCCGGCGCCATAATTGAAACTTTATCCATAAAATCTCCTTATCGGTGGTCGGTTCGTGTGATGGGTATGCCAAAACGAGCGGCGGATTATTTTTTTCTCCCGATCTTTTTCTCCTCGCCGTGAATCAGGCGAACGATGTTCGATCGGTGGGTATAAAACGCGGTCGCGCCGTAAAGCGCCATGCAAATTGTGATCAAAACATGCTGGCTCATTCCGAAGATCGGAGCCGTGTAGACTGCCGCGCCGTCATACAGGAAAAACATGGAGATCGGCAGCGAAACGGCCGCGGTCAGCGAGGACGCGGACACAATATGCGTGAACCCGAGCACGATGAGGAAACACAGCAGCGCGATCAGCGCCACGCGCCAATCGAGAATCAGCAAAACGCCGAGGAAAGTCGCGATGCCCTTGCCGCCGCGCAGCTTGAAAAACAGCGGGTAGATATGCCCGAGGACAACGGTGATTCCCGCAAACCACATGAAAAAGATCGGATCAAATTTTTCATAATGCCCGTCGGTGACGGCGCCGAGAATCGGCACCGCGGCGAATTTCGCGAGCAAAACAGCGACCATACCCTTCGCCGCGTCGAAAATCAGCGTCAGCGCCGCCGCCTTTTTTCCCGCCACGCGGGAAACATTGGTCATTCCCGCATTTTTCGAGCCGTAGTCCCTGACGTCGACGTGCTTGAACTTATCGGTGACAATGACTGCAAAGCTGATGCTGCCGAGCAGGTAGCCGACAGCGGCAATGGCGATCAGCGTGATCACCAAAGCAAAGATCGGAGTTGAAAACATATAAAATCCCGTTCCTTTCAACAGGGGAATTGCATAAAATCTCGTCAAGCGACTGCGTTCGCCCGAATCGGCAAAACGCGTTTTGCGGCGCCCTGCGCGCCCTATCTATTCGCCGCGCTCGCGGATGATCATTTTAACCGGCGTTCCCGTTAATCCAAAGGTCGCCCGAATCTGGTTTTCCAGATAGCGCTGATAGGAAAAATGGAACAGCTCCGCCTTATTGCAGAAAAATACAAACGTGGGCGGCTTGACACCCGCCTGCGTCATATAATAAATCTTCAGCCGTTTTCCCTTATCCGACGGCGGCTGCACGCGGGTGGTCGCATCGGCGAGCAGGTCGTTGAGCATACCGGTCGAAATGCGCATATTGTTCTGCTCATAGACCGTATTGATCAGCTCGAACAGCTTATCCAGCCGCAGCCCCGTTTTCGCCGAAATAAAGATGATCGGCGCATAGGACATGAACGAAAAATCCTTTTCGAGCCCCTTGCGGAAATTCTCCATGGTTTTGCCGTCTTTTTCAACAGCGTCCCACTTATTCACCGCGATCACGCACGCCTTGCCGCCCTCGAGCGCCAGCGAGGCGACCTTGGAATCCTGCTCGGTGAAGCCCTCGGTCGCGTCGATCATGATCACGCAGACGTCGGCGCGCTCGACCGCCATCTGCGCGCGGATAACGCTGTATTTCTCGATCTTATCCTCGACGCGGGATTTTCTGCGCAGCCCCGCGGTATCAATAAAATTAAACCGCCCGAATTCATTTTCCACCGTGAAATCGATCGCGTCGCGGGTCGTTCCCGAAATATCCGAAACAATGGCACGCTCCTCGCCCGAAATCTTATTGATCAGCGAGGATTTGCCCGCGTTCGGCTTGCCGATCACGGCGACGTTGATCACGGGATTTTCATCATCCTGCGGCTCCTCGTCAAAGCGAATATGGGAATACACCTCGTCGAGCATATCGCCCGTTCCGTGGCCGTGAACGGAGGAAACCGCCATCGGATCGCCCAGCCCGAGGTTGTAAAACTCATAAAACTCGGGAGACAGCTCGCCGACGCCGTCGCACTTATTCACGCAGAGAATGACCGGCTTGCCGCACTTTTGCAGCATTTCGGCAACCTCAATATCGGCGGCGGTGACCCCGCTTTTCATATCGGTGACAAAAATGATCACCTGCGCCATATCCATGGCAAGCCTCGCCTGCTCCCGCATTTGCGCGAGAATAACATTGTCGGTCTTCGGCTCGATACCGCCCGTATCGACCAGCATAATCTTCCTGCCCAGCCACTCGCATTCGCCGTAGATACGGTCGCGGGTAACGCCGGGGGTATCGTCGACGATCGAGAGCCGCTTGCCAATCAATTTATTAAAAAGGGTCGATTTTCCGACGTTCGGTCTTCCGACGATCGCGACAATCGGTGCTGACATATTTCACATCTCCTCAAAGGATACGGTAATCCATATTTATACAAGTATATTATGCCATTTTTCGGGCGTTTAGTCAAGCCGCAAATTGACGATATTTCGGCTGAAATGATTTTGCTAAATGATTTCGACCGAAATGATTTCTGCCGAAGCGCCCGATTTTGGGCAGCGGGGCTATAAAAAGAAAAGAGGATGACAAAAAATCATCCTCCCGCTTCTTTTTTGAAAATTGTTCCCAAAAATTACTTCTCAGAAACCGCAACAACCTGTCTGCCCTTGTAGTAGCCGCATTTTGCACACAGTCTGTGGGGTCTGATATACTCGCCGCACTGCGGGCATCTGGTAAGCTCCGGAGCGCTCATCTTCCAAACGCTGGAACGCCTTTTGTCCCTTCTGGTCGTCGAAACTCTTCTCTTAGGTACTGCCATCTTTATAACCTCCCTTGTGTTATGCTTTCCAAAGCAAAAGCCATGGTAAAAATCACTTATATAGTTGCGGCGCGGCGGATACCCAGCCATCGCCGTCTGCTATCGTTCATCGTGAGCGCCCAATCGCTCACTCGCCGCCCTCGCTGTCGAAAAACTCCGAGAGCTTTGCCAGCCGCGGGTCGATCTCCTTTTTGCACACGCACGGCTCAAAGTTGAGATTCTTCATACAGCCGGGGCAAACGCCCTTGCAGTCGGGCTTGCACAAAAACTTCGTGGGAAGCATGAGAATAATATCGCTGCGAATCAGCTCATCGAGATCGAGCTGCATATTCTCGGTGATGATGATATCATCATCGGCGGTATCCTCGTCGCTCAGCTCGGCGGCAATGATATGCGAGATATCATAGCGCATATCGCGGGAAA
>JBJEQI010000016.1:0-18920 GCA_051881675.1 Acutalibacteraceae bacterium | reverse complement strand
CGTACTGCGCCGCCATCACCTTCATCTCGCCGAGCGCGCGAATCTGCATGGTGATTTCCTCGCGCAGACGGATAACGTCCTCGGTCATGGTGCCGTCGCCGCAATTGAGATGATCGTGCTTCTTTTCCTCGATCAGGCGGTCAACGCCGTAAAGCGCCACGCGGCGGTAGTCGCCGACGATTCGCCCTCTGCCGTAGGTGTCGGGCAGCCCTGTGATGATCTTATTCTTGCGGGCGGCGCGCATTTCGGGCGTGTATGCGTCGTAAACGCCCTGATTGTGCGTTTTGTGATATTCGGTGAAAATTTTATGCAGCTCGGGGCTGGGCGTATAGCCATAGGTCGTGCAGGCCTCTTCCGCCATTTTAATGCCGCCGAACGGCATAAAAGCGCGTTTTAAGGGCTTGTCTGTCTGAAGTCCGACGACCTGCTCATCCTCTTTCATGGATTCGTCGATATAGCCCGGCTTGTGCGAGGTGATCGACGAGACGATGTCGGTATCCATATCGAGAACGCCGCCCTTGGCGCGCTCGAGCTTCTGCAATTCCTGCAATCTGCCCCAAAGCCTGTCGGTCGCCTCGGTAGGGGCGGCAAGGAAAGACTCGTCCCCCGTATATTCCGTATAGTTGTTCTGAATAAAGTCCCGGGTGTTGATCTCCTCTTTCCACAACCTGCCCGAAAAACCGTTCCACTGTTCAAAATCCGATACTGACATTATCTTAAAACTCCTTTGGAAGAATATCTGTTTATTTCGCTGTCTGTCCGCTGAATTTTTAGAAAAAAACGCGGTCATTCGACAATAAATTTCTGACAATATTAGCATATCATTTTTGCGGGATATGGTCAATACATATATCCTACAAAATGTTATATACAAAATGATGTGTTTTTGACAAAAATGATACACTAAATACTGTGCTTTGCGCGAATATTCGGAATCGGCGCTCCTCTCGCCGCCATTTACGGTTATAATTCCCGCCATACGGCAAATAATAACGGAAAAGAGGGTTTATCAGCGATGATTTTTTGGGGGAATGAGCGCATTGATTCCGATTATCCTACTCGGGGATACCCATGACGCGGCAATCGGCGAGTGCATTTGCCGCGGGCTTCAAACCGACGGAGAGGTTTTGCACATCCGAAACGGCGGCATTGCGCAATATGCCAAGTCAGGCGGCAATGCGAGGGAATTTGCGGTGATCGAGCCGTCCGCCGCAGCGGTCGATCTGCAAGGACTGACAAAAGGCATTGTTCTGCTCAAAGAAAACACAGGCGCATTGCAAAGCATGAAACTGCCCGACAACATCAGCGTGCTGGTCGCCTCGGGCAACTACCGCGCGCTGTCGCTGATTCCGGCCACCTGCAAACGGGTGATCACCTGCGGTATGTCCGCCCGCGACACGCTGAGCCTTTCCGCCAATGTCGGGGGCAGTGCGTCGGTCAGTCTTCAGCGCAAGATCCGCGACCTTCGCGGCAGATGGATTCACGAGCGCGAGCTGCCGCTGAAAAACTGCGGCGATATTGGCAGCTATGAGATTCTGACGCTCACGGCGATTCGACTGCTTTTCGGCGCAAAGGAGGACGAATGACCCGCTTAAAATCGCACCCTTTGCAGCCTCCCGCGCCGCGCGGGAACAGCCCTCCGCCCGCAAGCGGGGTTGCCGCACAAACAGTGCGCCGCCTATACATAAAAACAGCCGCCGCGCAGATCAACTGCGAAGCAGCCTGTATCATTCTAAAGCCATACCCGCGCGGCGCCGATAAGCCGTAATCAATACTCCGACTCGACCACGGTTTGGCGGTCATTGGCGATAGCCGCCCTCAGCTCGGAAATATCCGAAAAGCTGATCTCGGGGCGCAAAAACCGATAAAATTCCACGGTAATATTCTGCCCGTAGAGATCGCCGCTGTACCCGATAATATGGGTTTCGCAGCGGGGATAATCCGCCCCGACCGTCGGGCGCACGCCGACATTGCTGACCGACTTATACACCCTGCCGCCGATCACGGTTTTGGTAGCGTACACGCCGTATTTCGGATGAATGAAATTCGGCGGTATTTTTTGATTAATAGTCGGAAAATCCAGCGTTCTGCCGCGCTGATCGCCCTGCAAAACGGGAAAGTCAATCCGAAAACGGTAGCCGAGCAGTCGGCTCGCCGATTCCATATCGCCGCTTTCAATATACGCGCGCACCGCCGACGCGGAAACAGGCTCGCCGCCCGCCTCGATCGGGGGAACGACCGTCAGCGCGATGCCGTGACGGGCGCAGATCTCTTTGAGCGCCGCCGCGTTGCCGCGCCCCGAAACGCCGAAGGTAAAATTAAAGCCGCAGCTGATATGCACGGCATTCAGCCGCTCTTTGAGCAGGATGACAAACTCCTCGGGCATCATATCGCGCACATCGCCGAACGGCGGGCAAACATACAGCTCCACCCCGAGCGAGCGCATCATTTCGCGCTTTTGAGAGAGCGTGAGCAAAGAATACACCATTTTGCCCGTGATGACGCCGCGCGGAGACGATTCAAAGGTGAAGACGGCAGGGCGAGCGCAGGGGAACTCCAGCGCCGCGCGGATGACCGCACGGTGGCCGAGATGAACGCCGTCGAACCGCCCGAGAGCGACCGACACCGGTTCTTTCGATATATTGTTCTGCACCGAATCCACTATTTGCACGCCCCGTGCCTCCTCTCATCCGCGCCGCTCATGCGGCAAACGCTCAAAATACCGCTAAAACACACATTTCGGGAACAGCGCGCCGTCGCGCAGCTCGCCGACGCCGCAAAATTCCTCATTACTGTAAACACGAAACAGACCGCCGCGTTGCTGTTCGCCGCCCGCCTCGTTCTCCGACTGATCCGCCGTGTCGGCGGGAATATTCAGCCTGATCGCATCCAGCTCGCCGCCGTTTGCAAAACGCTTAGCCTGCGCCGCGGTCACGCAGACCCGCGGCATACCGCGCAGAGCAATATCGGGCGGCAGGCAGTATTTTTCGGGGTCACAGCAGGACATAAACTCATCGAACGGCACGCATTCTTCGATCGAAAAGCCGTTGGACTCGACCCTGCACAGCGAGGTCATCATCGCGCCGCAGTGCAGATATGCACCAATGTCGTCGATCAGCGAGCGAATGTAGGTGCCCTTCGAGCAGGTAACGTCTATTTCACCGATCAAGGTGTCCGAAAACGCCTGCAATGACCGCAGTTCCATGCGATAAATATGCACCCTGCGGGCGGCGCGCTCGATCTCGACCCCCTCGCGGGCAAGCTCATACAGCTTTTTGCCGTCCTTTTTCAGGGCGGAATACATCGGCGGAATCTGGGTGATCTCGCCGCAAAACGCCGTAACGGCGTTTTTTACCTCAGTCTCCGTAACATAAACGGGCTGCTCGGTCAGCACCTCGCCCTCGTTATCGAGGGTATCCGTGGTCATTCCGAGCATAAATCCCGCGATATACCGCTTGGTTTCGCAGGGAATGCGGTCGATCAGCCTTGCCGCTCTGCCGATCATCACAGGCAAAACGCCGCCCGCCAGCGGGTCCAGCGTGCCCGCGTGACCCGCTTTTTTCGCACCGAGCCGCCGCCTGACCGCAGAGGTGACCCGAAAAGAGGTCATGCCTGCGGGCTTATTTATCAGCACGATGCCGTTTTCGGAGATATTGCTCATACGATTTCTCACTTTAATGGATTTTCCGCCGAAGATGAATCAGCCGCCCGCCGCTATCGCGATAATATCCCGACGGCGCACGGTCAACGCCCGACTTATACGCCGAGCTCACACGCCGAGCGCGTTCATCATTTTCTCCGCCTCGGCAACGATCACCGCCTTAGCTTCAGACAGACTGCCGCTGATTTCACATCCCGCCGCGCGCTCATGCCCGCCGCCGCCGAATGCGGCGCAAAGCGCGCACGCGCTGACGGGAGCGTGGGTGCGCACCGACACTTTATAGGTTTCTTCACCGCGCTGGCGAAGGGTAATTCCCACGATAACTCCCTCGATCATACGGGGCAGGGAGGTGATACCGTCCAGCTCGCATTCCTGCGCGCGGGAGGTTTTGATCATATCCGAAGTGATCGCAACAGCGGCAATCGTATCCTTATGATAAAACTCCATGCTGCTCAGCGCCATCTGCTCCACCGCCAGCCGACTTTTCGACTTGGTATCGAACATAATGCGATTGATCTCGCCGTAGTCAATGCCTGTTTCAAAAAGCTCGGCGGCGATTCGATGCGTTTTCGGGGTGGTATTGGTAAATTTGAAACAGCCCGTATCGGTGGCGATGCCGGTATACAGCGCGTTCGCCGTATCGCAGTCCACCGACAGCCCGAGCGCGCGGACGATCTCATAAACCGACTCGCACGCGGCGGCGGCAGACGGGTCAACATATGTCTCGGCGGCATACTGCGTATTGGTGGCATGATGGTCGATGCACAGCTCCACCCGCTCGCCGTATAGCTCCCGCAGAGAGCCGAGCAGCTTCGCGTCCGCCACATCCACCGCGACAATATGGCGCGGGGTAAACTGCTGACGCTCGATTCCTTTATAAATATAGCTGTATTTATCCGACAATTCATCGTCGCACATCACAGCGGCACGCCGCCCAAGCCGCTGAAGCGCGCGGCAAAGCGCAAATGAACCGCCGATCGTATCGCCGTCGGGCGAATGGTGCATCAATATCAACACATCGTCGAACGACTGCAATCGGGAAACGGCGGTGTTCAGGTCAATAATCATGGCCGCATTACTCCTTTTCACCGACCGATTCCTCCGACGCGACTTCACCGCCGCCGAAATCCTCGATTATGCGCGCAATTTCCGCGCCGTGAGCGATCGAATTATCCGCGATAAATTTCAGCTCGGGGATTTTCCGAATCTTCATGACCGAGCCCAGCTCCCGACGGATGAATCCCGCCGCGCTGCTGAGCCCTTTGACCGACTCGAGGGTCTTATCGTATCCCTCGATCGCGCTGACATAAACCTTGGCATAGGAAAGATCGCCCGATACGTCGACCTTGACGACCGATAAAAGCTTGGATATTCTCGGGTCCTTCAGCTCGCGGAAGATCTCCGCGAGATTGCGCTGAATATCCCCCGCCGTCCTGCCGTTTTTATATGACGCCATAATATGCTCTATGTCCGACCGACCTTGCGGCTTTAATCGGACAAGCCTCCTTTAATATAGTGTTGCCATGGGTCTTTTCGGCTCTGTTTTTCGGCTGTATAAAACAGCCCCGCCGCGCTCCTCGCGCTACAGCTTTGTCTGATGCGGCACCACAGCTTTTACGCGGAAAAAACGGAGATTTAATCTCTGTATTCCTCCATCTCGAATGCTTCAAAGATGTCGCCCTCTTTAACGTCGTTGAACTTCTCAAGACCGATACCGCACTCGTATCCCGCCGCGACCTCTTTCACATCGTCTTTGAAGCGGCGCAGCGAGCGAATCGTATCCTCGGTGATAACGATACCGTCGCGGACAACGCGTATCTGACAGTTTCTGGTAACCTTGCCGTCAAGCACATAGCATCCCGCGATCGTACCGATGCTGGATATTTTATATGTCTCACGGACCTCGATCCGACCGAGCTCGTTCTCGCGGAATTTCGGGGCAAGCATACCCTTGATAGCCGCCTCGATCTCCTCGATGCAGTCGTAAATAATGCGGTACAAGCGCAGATCCACGCCGTCGCGCTCCGCATTTTCCTTAGCGGTGACGTCAGGACGGACGTTGAATCCGACAATGATCGCATTGGACGTACCCGCGAGCATAACGTCGGACTCGTTGACCGCGCCGACGCCGCCGTGGATGACCTTAACGCGGACCTCGTCGTTAGAAAGCTTTTCAAGCGACTGGGTAACCGCCTCGACCGAGCCCTGAACATCGGCCTTGACGATGATATTCAGATCCTTCATCTCGCCCTGTTGCAGCTGATCAAAGAGATTATCAAGCGTAACCTTCTGATAACGCTTGAATTCCTCCTCCTTGAGGGCGGCGCGGCGCTGTTCGACAAGCTCTCTGGCAAGGCGCTCGTCGGTAACGGCGTCAAAGCTGTCGCCCGCGCTCGGAACCTCGGCAAGACCCGTGATCTCAACGGGGACGGAGGGACCCGCCTCCTTGATCTCATCGCGGTGGTCGTTGAGCATGACGCGGACGCGCCCGACCGCTGTTCCCGCAACGATAATATCGCCCGTGTGCAGCGTTCCGTTCTGAACGAGGATGGTCGCCACAGGGCCTCTGCCCTTATCCAGACGCGCCTCGATGACCGCGCCCTTAGCCATACGGTTCGGATTGGCTTTCAGCTCCTGCATTTCGGCAACGAGCAAAACATTTTCGAGCAGCTTATCAATATTCATACCCGTGACCGCCGAAACGGGAACGCAGATAACGTCGCCGCCCCACTCCTCAGGCACCAGCCCATGCTCGGTGAGCTGCTGCATAACCTTATCGGGATTGGCTCCCGGCTTATCCATTTTGTTGATCGCCACGACGATCTGCACCTCAGCGGCGCGGGCATGATTGATCGCTTCGATCGTCTGCGGCATGATACCGTCATCCGCCGCGACCACCAGAATCGCAATATCGGTGACCATAGCGCCGCGCTGACGCATAGAGGTAAACGCCGCATGACCGGGGGTGTCGAGGAAGGTGATGTTCCTGCCCGCCGCCTGAACGCGGTAAGCGCCGATATGCTGGGTGATTCCGCCTGCTTCCGTATCGGTAACGTTGGACTGGCGGATACGGTCAAGCAGAGAGGTCTTGCCGTGGTCGACGTGGCCCATAACGACGACAACAGGATCGCGGGGAAGAAGATCCTCCGCCTTATCCTCGGTGACGTCCATAATGCGCTCCTCGATCGTGACGACAACCTCGCGCGTTACCTTGGCGCCCAGCTCGGTCGCGACGATCTCCGCCGTGTCATAATCAATGATCTCATTGGCGCTCGCCATCGTTCCGAGGCTCATCAGCTTTTTAACGACCTCCGCCGCCGTCTTTTTCAGGCGCGAGGCAAGCTCGGAAACCTGAATCTCGTCGCCGACAGTGATCTCGATCGGCTTCGCCTTGATCTTTTCAAGCTGGATGCGGCGCAGTCTGTCCTGCTCGGTCTCGCGCTTGGAGGAACGCTTGCCCTTGCGGTACTGCTGGGATTTCTGATGAATCTTCTGCTTTTTCTGGAAGTTATCCCCGTATTTCGACGCGGGCGCGATATTGTCATAACGCTCATTATATTTATCCAGATCGACATTGGTCGCGCGGGTGTCTATACGGTAGCTTTCGACGGTGTTGAACTGAATATTATCGTTTTTCTCGCGCAGCTGTTTTTCGCGGACGGGAGTATCCTGCCGCTTCTGAGCGGGTTTCTTTTTCTCCTTTTGCGGACGCGGCTTTTCGTCCGCAGGAGCCGCGGGCTTTTCTGCCTTTTGAGAAGGCTTTTCCGCCGCTTTCGGCGCTGCCGTGGGCTTCTCCGCTGCCTTTTCGGCGGGTTTTGCCGCTTCCTTCGCCGCCTGCGCTGCCTTTTGAGCCGCAGCGAGAATCTCCTCGGGCGTTTTACCCTCTTTTTCCGCTTTGGCCGCCGCCTTTAACTGCTCGGCGAGCGCCAGCTGCTCGGCAATACGGTCTGCCTTCGCCTTTTCCTTATCCTGACGGCGCTTTTCCTGCGCATCCTTGCCCATGGCGTAATACTCGTCAAACGATTTGACCTGCGCAGAAAGTGTCAGGCTGTCGAAAATATAGTTCAGCTCTTTCTCTTCCAGAGCGGTCGAGACCTTATAGCTTCCGCTCTCGTCAAAATTTTTAAGAATAGCAAGAATATCCTTTGAAGTCTTGTTAAAATCCTTGGCAACTTCCGATACTCTGTATTTGATCAGCATAATAATCTTCCTTTCGGGTAGTCCCGTAAAAGTATATCTATGTCAAGCGGGCAGGCGGCCCGTCATAATGCCGTATAAGGCCCCGAGGGGTCAGCTTTGCGGCGCATTTGCGCCATCCAGCAGCGATACCAGCTTTTTGGCAAATCCCGCGTCGGTGATGCAGACGATGCCCGTTTTCAGCCCCACGGCGCTCGTCATCTCAAACTGCGAATAGGGAACGGTGATGATGTCGGCAAAATTATCCTCGGCGGCATATATCAGCCCCCGCTTTGTCTTTTCCGACAGATCGGCGGCGCAAAACACGGCCCTCGCCCTGCCCGCATGAATGCAGGACAGCGACTTATCATAGCCGAATTCGGCTCTGCCCGCTCTTCTCGCCATACCGAGCAGTGAAAGAAATTTGTCATTCATAGTATTCCCTCAAACAATCATAGTTACCGTATAAAAGCGCGACCCGCCGCGCATACGCCGAGCGGCTTATTCGCCGATCTCGCGCATAAGGCGGTCATACACCTCCTGCGGAACCTCGCAGGAAAAGGTGCGGTTCAGCCGCTTTCCGCGCCGCAGCTTGTCAAAACAGTCGGCGCTTTTGCACACATACGCGCCTCTGCCCGCCGCCTTGCCCGTAAAGTCGAGCGCGATCTCGCCCTCTTTCGGCTTAACAACGCGGATAAGCTCTTTTTTCGGCTTCATTTCACCGCACGCAACGCACATTCTCATCGGAATTTTACGCTTTTTACCCTCTGCCATAAAACAACCGCCTTTCCTGCAATCTATCGGCGGCAGAACTGCCCGCCGACGGGCGAATCCGCCGATTATTCGGCTTCATCCTCCCCGTAATATCCGCTTTCGGGACGAATATCAATCTTCCAGCCTGTCAGCTTTGCGGCAAGGCGGGCATTCTGCCCCTTATTGCCGATCGCAAGCGAAAGCTGATGATCGGGAACGGTGACGCGGCACGCCTTTGCCTCCTCATCGACCACCTCAACGCTGACGACATTGGCGGGCGACAGCGCCTCGCTGATGAACGCCGCGACATCGTCGCTGTATTTAATAATATCGATCTTTTCACCGCCGAGCTCATCGACAACAGCGGCAACGCGAGCGCCCTTGGGACCGATACAGGCGCCGATCGGGTCGACGTTCTCATCCTTGGAATACACCGCCATTTTCGTTCTCGAGCCCGCCTCGCGCGAG
This sequence comes from Acutalibacteraceae bacterium, assembly GCA_051881675.1. GTDB lineage: Bacteria > Bacillota > Clostridia > Oscillospirales > Acutalibacteraceae > CAKRRH01. The sequence continues at coordinate 9,862 of JBJEQI010000016.1, read as the reverse complement.
ATCGCCCTGATCTCAACGATACCGTCGTAGATCTCGGGAACCTCAGTTTCAAAAAGGCGCTTGACAAGACCGGGATGCGTGCGCGAGATCATGATCTTCGGGCCCTTTTCGGTGTCGCGGACGTCGACGATATAGATCTTGATCATCTGGTTCTCGGTCAGCACCTCGCCCGGCACCTGCTCGGCGCGGGGCAGAACCGCCTCGTTTTTGCCGATGGTCAGCGTAACATTGCCCGATTTCGGGTCGACGTTCGCGACCGTAGCCGTGAGGATTTCGTTGTTCTTGCTGCGGAACTCCTGCAAAACCATGCTGTGCTCCGCCTCGCGGATGCCCTGACGGATAACGTGCTTCGCCGTCTGCGCAACGATTCTTCCGAAATCGTGAGTGTCGCGCTCGATCTGCACAAATCCGCCGACGACAGCAGTCGTGTCATACAGCTTTGCCTCGTCGAGGCTCATCTCCTCATTGGGATTCTCGACCTCTTCGACGACCTGCTTTTGAATGTATACGCGGAACTTCTCCGACGCAACGTCAATATCGCAGTGGACGACGTCGCAGCCGTCGTAGTCGTGCTTAGCGGCAACGATGATCGCCGCGGCGATCTTCTCCGCGATATACTGCGCGGGAATGCCCTTCTCGGTTTCCATAACCTTCAGAGCGGCAAAAAACTCTTTTGTGGAATCTGTTTTCGTTTCTTTTTTTGTTCTTTTCATTGTACCGTAATGCCCGCACGGGCGGGCAGCCCTCTCTTTCAAAGTATTGTTTACTGATTTATTTTCACCGCGCCGAACGGCTGTGCAGCAAGGTCAAAAACCGTTCTTCTCCGCCGACCTCGGCGCGTTTTATGTTTGATGTATATACGACCGGCGAAGCCCCGCTTGGTTAAAACAGGTCACTGTCGTCGTTCAGCTTGACCCGCGTGATCTCGCCGCGGTCAAACGACATTTCGCCGCCGTCCGTTTGAACGGTAACGCACCCGCCGTCATACGCTTTCAGCACCCCGACGAACTCCTTTTGCCCGTCGCGCGGACGAATCAGCCGCACAGTAATCTCCTCGCCGAGGAACATCTCGAAATGCTCGGGCTGCGTCAGCTCACGCCCGAGTCCGGGAGAGGAAACCTCCAAATAATAGCTTTCCTTGATCGGATCGGCCTCATCCAGCGGCTGATCCACCGCGCGGGACAGCGCCTCGCAGTCGGTGATATCGACGCCGCCCTCTTTATCAATAAATATGCGCAAGAACCACGCCGAACCCTCTTTGACATAGCGGACGTCCCAAACGGTCAGCCCCAGCTCGTCGGCAAAAGGGCGGATGATTTCATAAACGCGGGCAGCCGTCGCTCCAAGCTCCATAAACCTGCACTCCTCTCAAACAGGGCGCCCCGCCGCGGGAGGCGTATAAACGAAACGAAAGAGCGGTGTGCTCCGCTCTTTCGTCTTACTCCTGTTTACTTCATTACAACTAATAGAATACCACACATTTCAAAAAAAATCAAGCATTATTTAACAAAATATAAATAATTCCCGAAAATGATTGACAATAACGCTGTGATTCAGTATAATTACATATAAGTATACTTATTATAGTCCACATATTCGGGGGCGGCTGTGACAAAGCTGATCTATCTGATAAAAAATTACTTTTACTATTATAAATACTGGGTCATCGCGGGAATTTTTGTTGTCATTACGGCGGGATTTCTGATATGGTCGCTGTCGGTGCGGGAGAGCTATGATTACAACGTCTGCCTGTGCCTGAACGACAACGCGCCCCTAGTCTTTACCGACGCGGTGGGCGCGGCCATTGCCGAAAACGGCGAGGACGTCAACGGCGACGGCAAGGTGAGCGTGAACGTGATTGATCTGTCCCACAAGCTGAGCGCCGCGCGCGACGGCGACGCTCTTTCCAAAGAAACAAGGCTGGCGAACGAGATCGCCGAGAAGAGCAACTATATCTTTATTTACGACGACGATTACTACGAAAAATACAGCTTTGACAAGGTGTTCGAGCAAAATCCCCTCCTTGGTGAAAAGGGCGGCACCGCCGCCGCTTTCTCCGATCTGCCGGCGGGAAAATCCATTATTTTGGCGGCGAAGAGCGCGGGCATTCGGGAGGAGCTGATTCCCGAAATGTTCATCTCGATGCGGCGATCCCCCGAGAAGCAGGACAAGCACATTGCCGATTATAACCGCGATAAAAGCTGTTTGAGAGCATTGTCAAGGGCGGCGCAAAGCAAGGCTGACCCGCCGAGTGCGAGCGGGCGGAAGGATCTGATCAATTGGTGTCGAAAATCAACAGCATGGGCGTTTGGGGAATCGAGGCATACGGCGTCACGGTCGAAACAGGCGTAACGCAGGGTATTCCGTCGTTCGATATTGTCGGGCTGCCCGACGCTTCGGTGCGCGAATCGCGCGATCGGGTGCGCAGCGCCATGCGGAATATCGGCATGGGCGCCTCCTCGGAAAAGGTCACGGTCAATCTCGCGCCCGCCGACATTAAAAAGGTCGGCCCGATCTATGACCTGCCGATATTTCTCTCGCTCCTTGTCGCCGAGGGCGCGCTGAAGGGCGATTTTTCCGACAGCGTTTTCGTCGGTGAGCTGTCGCTTGCGGGCGAGGTGCGCTCGGTCAGAGGGTTGCTCGCCATGGCAATTAAGGCGCAAAAGAGCGGATACAAAAGCTTTTATGTCCCCGCCGAAGCGGCGGCGCAGGCGGCTGTGGTGGACGGCATCGACATCTACGCCGTTCATACGGTATCCGAGCTGCTCGCGCATCTCGGCGGCGGTGAGCGCATGACCCCGATCGAGCATACGCCGTTCGTGATCGCCGACCGTTCGGAATATTTGGATTTTGCCGACGTGGCGGGTCAAGCCTACGCCAAGCGCGCGATCGAGATCGCGGCGGCGGGCGGGCACAACCTCCTCATGATCGGGCCTCCCGGCTCGGGAAAAAGTATGCTTGCCAAGCGCATTCCCTCTATTCTGCCCGACATGACGTTTGAAGAGTCGATCGAAACAACGGGCGTCTTTTCGGTGGCGGGTCTGCTGCCCGACGACCGTTCGATCATCAACTGCCGTCCCTTCCGCTCGCCTCATCATACCGTTTCCGCCGCGGCGCTCACGGGCGGCGGCACTACTCCCGTTCCGGGCGAGATCTCGCTCGCGCACAACGGCGTGCTGTTTTTGGATGAGCTGCCCGAATTTTCCCGCGCGGCGCTGGAAACGCTGCGCCAGCCGATTGAAGACGGCGAGGTGAGCATCGCCCGTGTGTCGGGAACGCTGAGCTATCCGTGCAACATCATGCTGGTCGCGGCGATGAATCCCTGCCCCTGCGGCTATTACGGTCATCCGAGCCGCAAATGCACCTGCACCGAAACGGCGGTGCTGAAATATCTCGGGCGTGTTTCGGGGCCGCTCCTCGACCGCATGGATATTCATATCGAGGTGCCGCCCGTCGCATTCGACGAACTGAATTCCGAAAAAAAGGAAGACAGCTCCGCCGCGATCAAGCAGCGGGTCAACGCCGCCCGAAAGATTCAACAAAAGCGCTTTGCGGGCAGCGGCGTCAGCTGCAATGCCAATATGACCACGCCTATGCTCAAGGAGTTTTGCCGCTTGTCCGATCAGGCGGCGGACTATCTCGGAAATTCTTTCGATCGGCTCGGCATGTCGGGCAGAGCGTATGACCGCATCCTGAAGGTATCGCGGACGATCGCCGATCTCGAAAACGCCGCCGACATCACAAAAAGCCATATCGCGCAGGCAATCCGACTGCGCAGCCTCGATCGAAAATACTGGGGCAGTTTTTGACGCGACCCGTATTATTCTCTGCAAAGGGAATATACTATAAAAAATACGTATTATAAGGAGAATCATCATGGAACTCAAAGGATCAAAAACCGAAGCGAACCTCATGACCGCATTTGCGGGCGAATCTCAGGCAAGAAACAAATATACCTACTATGCGTCGGTCGCGCGCAAGGACGGCTATCAGCAGATTGCCGACATTTTCGAGCAGACCGCCGCCAACGAAAAGGAACATGCGAAAATCTGGTTTAAGCTGCTTTGCGGCGGCGAGATTCCGAAAACCGCGCAAAACCTGAAAGACGCGGCGGCAGGCGAGAATTTCGAATGGGTCGAGATGTATGCCGAATTTGCGAAGACCGCGCGCGAAGAGGGATTCGACCGCATCGCGACGCTGTTTGAGGGCGTTGCCGCGATCGAAAAAGAGCACGAGGAGCGCTATAAGAAGCTGCTGGCTAACATCGAAGACGGCTATGTTTTCTCAAAAGCGGGCGACGCCGTTTGGATCTGCCGCAACTGCGGTCACGTCCACATCGGAAAAACCGCGCCGCAGGTCTGCCCCGTCTGCTCGCATCCGCAGTCGTATTTTGAGCAGAAAGCGAACAATTATTAAAACACGGTCTTCCTGAACGAAAATGAACCGCTCCGACGCCATGTCGGGGCGGTTCATGCCAACTTATCAGGAAATTGCTTCGGTATTTTCCATCTCATTGGTGCGCTTGGAGATCAGCACGGTGTATTTGATGTATTCATCGTCCTCCTCGCGCTCGCTTCGAGCGTTAATTCCCGATATTTTCATCACATTGATCGCCTTATTGATCGAATTGACAAACAGCCGAATATCCTTTACCACGATCTTGTCCCGCCTGTTCGGCATTTTCGGCAAAAGCAGGCGGTCGATATACCGCTCGCTTTCATCCACGTTCATACCGCGGTCGATGATTTCGCGCAGTGCCTGCGTGCGGGCGCTGTCGTCGCAGATGCGCAGCAGGGCGCGGGCATGGCGCTCGGTGAGCGACATATTTTCAATGCTCTCCCTCTGCGACGGGGTCAGCCTGAGCAGCCGCAGCTTGTTTGAAACCGCCGACTCGGAAATGCCGAGTTTTTCTGCGATCTCGTGGCGGCTCATGCCGTATTCGTCGCCGAGCGCGCGGATACCGTCCGCCTTTTCAAAAAAGGTCAAGTCCTCGCGCTGGAGATTCTCCAGCAGACTGCACAGCTTCGGCTTGTCCGACTTCTCGTTCATGACAATGCAGGGTATCACCCTCAGCTTCGCCATACAGCAGGCGCGGTATCGCCGCTCGCCGAAGATCAGCACATATTCATCACCCTTTTGCGCCGTCTTTGCTACGCCGATCGGCTGTATCAGACCGTTGCGGCGAATGCTCTGCGCCAAGCCGTGGAGCTTTTGCGAATCAAATTCCCGCCGCACACCGCCGCGGACCGCTATTTTTTCGGGCGGCAAAAAGATGAGTCTGTCGCTTTTTTTCGGATTCCCGCCGCTTTTGAACCATCGCATAAAGATCGTCCTTTCCGTTCTCTCTTTCCCCGATAGGATGTGATTGATCCGATTACAACCTATACCGCTTGTGCTGTGATCATTATACTATATATTGATTGCCGACGCTATATAAATTCATCGCAGGATGTGACAGAAAACCGCCTTGTGCGAGCGGATATGTGCGGCGTGCGATCGTATTCAACACAAATCATCAAAAAATATTTTTTGAAAATTTTGCTTTTTCAGTCATAACCACCGTTCCTCGGTGAAAAATAGAGAAAACAAAGCGTTTTTCGGCGCATTATCCCGTCGGACCGCGGCAATTCGCCGCCCGAGAACGCCGCCGATCCGCTTTGCTAACAACGATGTCGCGAAAGGGCAGGGATTGATTATGACAACGATGAAATACAGCGCTAAAATCCGACTGATCAGCTTTATCACAGCGGCGGTCGCGGTCATGTTCGGATACATCTTATCGGGGTATTCGCAGGCGGCGCAATACCGCGCGCTGGTCGAAAACAGCTATTCTTCGGCGATGACGGAGCTGTCGGGATATATGGAAAACATTCGTCTGGGGCTGGAAAAAGAGCTTTACTGCTCCTCCCCCTCGGGGATAGCCGCCCTCTCCAACCGCCTCAGCGCCGATACCGCCTGCGCTAAATCCACCCTCGAGGATTTGCCCGTGTCGAACGCGTATACGAGCGGAATCTATCGCTTTCTGTCGCAGGCAGGCGATTATTCGCTCTATCTGTCCAAGAAAAGCGCCTTTGACATCACCAACGAGGATAAAAAGAATCTGGAAACGCTCTACAACTATTCCAAAGCGCTCTCCTCGCAGATCAGCGATATTCAGGCGCTCGCGGGAGAAAACGTCGGCGGATATTGGGGCAATGAGATCAAATCCCTGCTGGCGGCGGCGGGCGCCGACGCCGATGCAAAGCTCTCGGAGCTGAACGCCTCGGTTCAGGACATCGCGCAGGCGGAATCCGAAAGCCCGAAGCTGATCTATGACGGGCCGTTTTCCGATCATATGATGCAAGCCACGCCTCGGCTCATTGCCGATCGGCGCGAGGTCAGCGCCGACGCGGCAAAGGCGGTGGCGGCAAAGTATTTCGGCTGTGACCGCGCGAAGGTGAAGTATGTTTCCGCCGACAACGGCAACGTTCGGTCCTATATACTCAGAAACGGCGCGAAAACGGCGGCGGTAACCGTTCGGGGCGGCGAGCTGCTGTATATGTTCAGCTCCCGCGATGTGGCAAAGGCACAGCTGACCGCCGACCGGGCGGTAAAAACGGCGGCAAAAAAGCTGCACGCGCTCACGGGGCTGGAATTCAAGGAGAGCTACTATGTGATCGACGATAATATCTGCACCGTGAATTTTGCGTTTTACCAAAACGACGTGATCTGTTATCCCGATCTGATCAAAGTCGGCATTGCGCTGGACAACGGCGAAATGGTTTCCTGCGAGGCGGGCGGATTTGTGATGAATCATAAGGAAAGAAGCCCTGTTTTCGCCCATACCGAAAGCGAGGCGCGGGCGGCGCTGAGCAGTATGCTGACAGCGGGAAAAGCGCAAAGGTGCGTCATCAACACGGGCACCGACAAAGAATACGCCTGCTATGAATTCGCCTGCAAGGGAAAGAACCAAGAAGATATTTTGGTCTATATCGACGCTGAAACCCTGACGGAGCGCAATATTCTGATTTTGCAAAAGACCGACGGCGGCACCCTTGCACAGTAAATAAATCGCCTGATATGCATAAGAAAAATCCACCCGCTGTGCGAGTGGATTTTTTGCATTGAATTAAAAATCTTATTTGATCCGCCGTGCTTCCAGATAAAAGCGCTTATCATCGGCATGACCCATCGAAAAGGTCTTGCGCGGCAGCGAGCCGCTTTGGCGAATCGAGCTGAACAGCTCGTCTTTTCTCATGCCGTCGAACAGAAATCCGACCGCGCCGCGGCGGCAAATATCGCGAACCGAATCCTCGCCGTGGATATAATCGACCGTGACCTCGCCGTGCGTGCGGATATAGCGGTCGAGCAGGGTTTGCAGTGTGCCGACGGGCAGCGCATGGCAGGCGCCGAGCGACAGCCGCTGTTCGCCGCACGCGTCAACCACGGTAAAATCATGCGTCTTTTCGCCGCAGGGAGCGGATGATTTCAGATAATCGAGCAGGTCGGCTTTATCCGCGCCGAATACAACGCGGTAAATCGGCTCGAAATTGAGCGACTGATCGTGAATGTTCACGACCTCGACCAGCGCGCGTCGCGTTCCCTCGCAGGGATTCCGGCGGTAGCACTCCTTGGCGGCGGCGAGCGAATGATTGCCGTCGCCCACCGCAAAGAGCAGTCCGTCTTCCGACCTAGCTTGAAGCGCCGCCAATGCGGTGGAAACGCTTTGCTTTGCCTCATCGTCGAGGAAGTAGCCGCGAATATGACCCGCACCGCACATCAAATCAAAATCATATGCCGGCAAAAGCTCGCCCTTGCGGCGGGCAAGAGGCTCGATCAGCGTGAACTGCGGGTCATCGCACAGAAGCATGACATGGGGCAGCTCGAGCGGCGCATTTTTGCGGATATTCACCCGCGGCGGGATGCGCTCGATCACCGTCTGCTCAGTCGCGCGGATGGCAGAGCGGCTGTTTGGCGCATAATCATACTGCTCGAGGTCGATCGCGCCGACGATACCGCGGCGCACATCGCCGTTTTTCAGCGTGCGCTCAACATAGATCATCGCGTCGCGGTGAATGCTGAACACATCCGAGCGAAGGTACTCGCTCATCGTGCCGTTGATGCGGCAAATACGCTCCTCCGTTCGGTCGCCGAGAAAGATCTCGGGCAAAATCATATGATAAGCGGACACGCCGTCGCCCGCCTCGCGCTCAACCGCCTCCCAATACTGCGGCTCCGAGGTATACTGATCACAGGCGATCACTGCGAACTTCCCGAAATCGGATTTCGGAAGCAATATCTCTGCGGGAGTTAATCCGAAATAATCCATCGGCTCCCCTCCTTTCCCTTTTTATTATGCTCGATCAAAAACGCCGCAAATTTTTTCACGTCCTCATACATCTCATCGGTAATATCGTCCGTTTCCCCGAACAGCGCCGCGATAATATCCTTATCGCAGATCTTCGGAGGAATATCCAAAAGATAATCCGATGTGACATCGAATATTTCCGTCAGCCGCTTCAATGTTGCGGGCTTGGGAGATGTTGAGCTGTTTTCCCACTTTGCCACCGTTTGCTGGCTGATTCCCAGCATATCTGCCAGCTCCGCCTGCGACAGCGACCGTGAGATTCTCAGTTTTTTAAGTCTTTCACTGAACATATGTACCCTCCGATAATTTATAGTCTATCGGTATTATACTACTATTAGTTGTAAAAGTAAAGCGATTTTTTTGATAATTAGTGTTGACAACAACAAAAAGGTGTGATAATATCTAAAATACACTCAATTGTAGTATTAAGGAGCTGATTTACAACGAATAGGCGTATATTGATTGAATATCGCAATGAGAATAATTACACGCAACGATATATCGCTTACAAAATGGGCGTCAGCCAGCAGGCAGTGGGCAAATGGGAAAACGGCCATGCCGTTCCGCGCAGTGCGCTGCTGCCGAAGCTGGCGGGGCTGATCGGCTGTACGATAGACGAACTGCTGAGTGAATCAACGGTGAATGCACCGAGCGGGGAGGGATGAAAACGAATATAAGCGAACTCAGCGGCAAAGAGCTGCTGGACAGAATATACCGACGCGAGGAGGAAGAACCCTTTGCCGACGCCATCCGCTGTGACTGGTGCGGAGCCGTGATCGAGCACGGGAAATACTATATGATCGGCTTTGAAACGGTATGCGGCGACTGCGTGGAGCAGTGCGAGAGGTTTGTGTGACCGCGGTTTGCGTAACCTCGCTTAAAATACAAGCATGAAAAAAGAGGCATGATGATGATAAACACGGATGTAAAAAAACAGCTGCTGCAAAGCTACCGCGACGCCGACTGCTATATACGCGAGCTGATCGCCGATAAGCGCGATATGTACGCTATACTCAGCCGCGGCGGCGCGCAAGGCGCAAAAAGCGGCAGTCACGGCGATCTCACAGGCAATATCACCGAAAAAATCATTGAAACGGAACGGATCATCAATCGGGAGATCGATCGGCTGTTCGTACTCAGAGAGGCGATCATTACGGAAATATCGCGGCTGGGCGATATTCGGCTCCAGCGCATTGTGCATATGAAGTATATCAAGGGCATGACGTTTGAGCAGATCGCCGACCGATGCGGCTACTGCACGCGGCAGGTGGTGAGGCTGAATAATCTCGCTATCGGCGAAATGTTTAACGATCTGCCCGCGGTCACCGCCTGACGGCGCTCCCCAGTTTCGTATACAGATCGCTAAAACCGCCGATCGGCGCCAATCAGCGCTTGACAACCGCGGTAAATGATAGTATAATATTTTCTTGCAAAGCGACTTTATCGCCTTTGCAGGAAATCGCCGCTGTGGCGGAACTGGCAGACGCCCGGGACTTAAAATCCCGTGAGGTTAAA
>JBJEQI010000015.1:0-4353 GCA_051881675.1 Acutalibacteraceae bacterium | reverse complement strand
ATCTTGCCACCGCGCATCATCTGAACGACGTCGCCGAAACGCTGATCTTCAACATTTCCCGCGGGTGCGGAATCGGCGGAATCGCCTCGATCGCGCCGAAGCGCGGTTATGTGATCCGCCCGCTGGCAGCCGTTTCACGGGAGGAGGTCGAGCGCTACCTTGCGCAGCTCGGCGCCGAGTATGTCACCGATTCGACCAACCTCAGCGACGACTATACCCGAAATAAGATTCGGCACACCGTCATTCCCGCGCTGGAAGCGCTGAATCCGTCGTTTCTTTGCTCGGTGAAAAGATTGACTCAAAGCGCCGCCGCCGCGCACGATTTTATTGCAGAACAGGCGCGGAGTATGATTGACTGCGATGACTGTAATACGATCGCGGGGCTTCACGACGCTCTCCTTGCGGAGTATATTCGCTGCCGCTGTCAAAAAGAGCTGGGGCTTGTTCCCGATTATGCGCAAACGAAGACCGCCGCCGCGGTCATACGGCGAAAAAGCGGAATGGCGGGGCTTTTCGGAAATCAGTTCTTATATATCTCTGAGGGCAGAATCCTCCTCGGCGAGCCTGAATGTTCCGAGAGTGCGCCGTTTTGCGTGGAATGGGACATGAACGGAACGCAGACCCCCTATGCGCAGTATCATTTTCGTCGGATCAGCAAAAAAGAATTTGACGAGCAGCGAAAAATTAACAATTTATTATTAAAAAACGCGCTCGATTATGATAAAATAAGCAGTAACTTGGTAATGCGCTCGAAAACCATGGGGGACAAAATACGTCTTGCGGGGCGTAACTGCACAAAATCGCTGAAAAAGCTGTTTTGCGAGCAGAAAATTCCCGTTTCTCAGCGGAATAGACTGGGCGTTTTGTCAAACGATAAAGGAGAAATATTGTGGGTGGAGTCCTGCGGTGCGTCGGAGTCCGCCGCGCCGAATGATCAGACAAAAACGGTTCTGATCATAGATTACTGACAGGAGTTGATTCGGTATCAAAAACGTAAAAAATATATTGCTGTATATCGCGGTGCCGCTGTTGATAGTGGTGATGGTCGCGGTCATGTGGGGAACCAATCTTCCCACCGCCGAGACAAAATATTCGCAAATATTGCAGCTTTTCAAAGAGGATAAGGTTCAGTCGTTCACGCTCAATCTTTCGAGCCGTGAGATGAACTATACGCTGCGCAGCGCGCCGAAGACGGTGATTAAATACAGTGTTCCCGATTCCCAGCTGTTTATCATGGACTGGAAGGAAGCGGTGCAGCAGCGCGACGAGCTGATCAAGTCGGGCGCGATCAAGACCGACGGCGTCGTTTCCTATGACTTTAAGAACGGCGGCGAAGCGAACTGGATCATCGGTCTTTTGCCGTCTGTCATTATGATGGTGCTGGTGATCGTCGGGCTGGTCTTTGTTTCCAAAAAGATGAGCGCCATGAGCATGGGCGACACCAAGACGATGAATTTCGGAAAGATGAAGTTCCGCGCGGGCAACGATAAGAAAAAGACGCGGTTTACCGACGTTGCGGGCGCGGATGAGGAAAAAGCCGAGTTGGAAGAGATTGTGGAATTCCTTAAGAATCCGCAGAAATTCAATGAACTGGGCGCGCGTATCCCGAAAGGCGTTCTGCTTGTCGGCCCTCCGGGCACGGGTAAAACCCTGCTTGCCAAGGCCGTTGCCGGCGAGGCGGGCGTGCCTTTCTTCTCCATATCGGGCTCCGATTTTGTCGAGATGTTTGTCGGCGTCGGCGCCTCCCGCGTGCGCGATTTGTTTGAAACCGCTAAGAAAAATGCGCCGTCGATCGTGTTTATCGACGAGATCGACGCTGTCGGGCGGCAGCGCGGCGCGGGGCTCGGCGGCGGTCATGACGAGCGTGAGCAAACGCTGAATCAGATGCTTGTTGAGATGGACGGCTTCGGCGACAATGAGGGCGTTATCGTTATGGCGGCGACCAACCGCGCGGATATTCTCGATAAGGCTCTGCTCCGTCCGGGGCGGTTTGACCGCCAGATCGCGGTCGGTTATCCCGACGTGAAGGGCAGAGAGGCCATTCTTAAGGTTCATGCCAGAGGAAAGCCGCTGGCTCCCGATGTTAATTTGAATACGATCGCAAAATCAACGGCGGGCTTTACAGGCGCCGATCTGGAAAACCTGCTGAATGAGGCGGCGCTTTTGGCGGCGCGTCAGGGCAAAAAGGCGATCGTTGAATCGAATATCGAGGAAGCAACCGTCCGTGTCGTTATGGGAACGGAGAAAAAGTCGCATATCATCACCGACAGGGACAAAATGATCACCTCTTATCACGAAGCGGGTCATGCGGTCGTGTCGTATTTCCTGCCGACGCAGGACCCCGTTCACCAGATCTCGATTATTCCCCGCGGATTTGCCGCAGGCTATACGATGTATATTCCCGCAGACGACGATCAGCACCTTTCCAAGCGCAAAATGACCGAGAGCATCTGCTCGTTGCTCGGCGGCCGCGCGGCGGAGGAGCTGACGCAGGACGATATCTGCACAGGCGCTTCCAACGACATCCAGCGCGCCACCGAAAATGCCCGCGCCATGGTCACCAAATACGGCTTCAGCGATAAGATCGGCCCGATCGCGCTCGGCCATGATCAGGACGAGGTCTTCCTCGGCAGAGATTTTTCGTCTACGCCGAGCTATTCCGAAAAGATCTCCGCGCTGATCGACGAGGAGATCGAGCGTATCGTTTCCACCGAGTATGACCGCGCGAAGAAGATTTTGCGCGAGAATATGGATAAGCTCAACGCGGTCGCCAAAGAGCTTTTTGCGAATGAGAAGATCGACGGCGAGCGTTTTCAGGAGATTATGAAGGGCGGCGCTCCTGCCCCTGCGGCGGAGCCTTCCGAGCCTTTCACGATCGAGGAAAAACCGTATTCGCAGCAGGAATAACCCGACGGGCTGTAAGAGCGTATACAGTAACCGATAAAAACAGCCGGAAAGCATTGCTTTCCGGCTGTTTTTTGATGCATGAAGATTGTGGGGTGGGGGAAGATAGTCGCTGTGGGGTGGGGTAGCGGCTGTGAGGGAGAGGCGGCGACTGACATCCTTGATTACGCGGCTTGGTGCATTCGCCGATCATTATGAGTGGCGGGAGCAGCGCCTACTGCAAATCGGCGCTTGCCGCCGAAATTGCGCTCACTTGCCGGCTTTATGACTGCCCGCGCAGGAATAAATCTCACGGTACACCTCACAGCTTTCCAGCAGCTGCTCATGTGTACCGAAGCCGACCTGTTTGCCATCGTCCAGCACGAGAATGTGATCCGTCGACATGACCGAAACGGTGCGCTGAGAGATGATGATAACCGTCGGCTTCCATGCAAGCGCCGCCAGCGCCCGCCTCAACTCCAGATCGGTGGCATAATCCAGCGCGGAGGAGGAATCATCGAGAATCAGAATTTCGGGCTTTCTGACCAGGGCGCGCGCGATCGACAGGCGCTGACGCTGACCACCCGAGAAGTTTTTGCCGTTTTGCGACACTTTGGAATTGATGCCGTCGGGCAGCTTGGAGATGAATTCATAAGCCTGCGCCGCTTTCAGCGCCTCGACGATCTCTTCGTCCGTTGCCTCGGGATTTCCCCAGCGGATGTTGTCGCGCACCGTTCCCGAAAACAGCGCCGCCGTCTGCAAAACGATGCCGACCCTGCCGCGCAGCTGATCAATCTCAAAGGTTTTCACGTCTTTGCCGCTCAGCAGTACTCTTCCTGCGGACGCGTCATAGAATCGGGGAATCATCATAGCAACGGAGGATTTTCCCGAGCCGGTTCCGCCGATGATACCGAGCGTTTCCCCGCGGGCGACGGAGAACGAGATGTCCTCCAGCGCTTCCTTGCCGCCGTTATAGCTCAGCGATACGCCCTCAAACTGCACGGCGGGGGCGTCGGCACTCTCCGCCCCGCCATTGTCAGCAGAATCGGGACGCTCGGGGTGAAGATCGGGCTGTATCTCCAAAAACTCGCTGATGCGGCGGGCGCACGCCAGCGATTTGTTGATCGTGATAATGATATTCGCCAGCTTGATCAGCTCGACGAGTATCAGCGACATATAGTTATACAGCGCGACCACCGAGCCCTGAAGCAGTCCGCCCTTTGCACCCGTGAATACCAGCAGGAGTATTGCCGCGTTGATCAGCACATAGGTCAGCGGATTGAGCAGGGCGGAGAGCCTGCCGACAAAGATCTGCGAACGGTAAAGCAGGGAGTTTTCACCGTCAAATTTTTCTTTTTCGGAGTCCTCCAGACAGAATGCGCGGATGACCCGCACGCCCGAAAGATTCTCGCGGGTGCGTTTCATCACGCTGTCCAGATTGCCCTGCACCTTTTTATAAAGCGGCAGGCA
>JBJEQI010000014.1:0-4356 GCA_051881675.1 Acutalibacteraceae bacterium | reverse complement strand
TTTGATATGTTTTTCCGCCGTGTTCCCGACGGCGGCGGGTTCGCCGTGATGGCGGGCGTGGAGCAGATGGCGCAGTTTTTGCAGGAAATGCGCTTTGATGAGTCGGATATTGAGCATCTGCGCTCAAAAGGCATCTTCTCCGAGGGCTTTCTCGAGTATTTGCGCGATTTTAAGTTCACCTGCGACGTTTGGGCGGTGCCCGAGGGAACGCCTGTTTTCCCGAAAGAGCCGATCGTCACCGTGCGCGGTCCGATCATCGACTGCATCCTCGCCGAAACGATGATTTTGCTGTGTATCAATCATCAGTCGCTCATCGCTACCAAGGCGAACCGAATCGCCCGCGCCGCGCAGGACAGGGAAGTGATCGAATTCGGTGCCCGCAGGGCGCACGGCGCTTCGGCGGCGGTCTACGGCGCGCGTGCGGCCTATATCGCAGGGTGCGGCGGCACATCCAATCTGCTGGCGGATAAGCTTTGCGGCGCCGACGCTGTGGGAACAATGGCGCATTCGTGGATTCAGATGTTCGATAGCGAATACGACGCTTTCTGCACCTATGCGCGCCGCTATCCCGATTCCTGCTCGCTGCTGGTCGATACCTATAATACGCTCAAAAGCGGCGTTCCGAATGCGATTCGTTGTTTTGACGATGTGTTAAAGCCGCAGGGTAAGCGCCCGAAAGCAATTCGAATCGACTCGGGAGATATTACCTATCTTTCCAAAAAAGCGCGCAAAATGCTGGATGACGCGGGCTATCCCGACTGTAAGATCATCGCCTCCAATTCTCTGGACGAATATATCATCCGCGATCTGCTGATCGAGGGCGCCAAGGTCGACATTTTCGGCGTAGGCGAGAGGCTGATTACCGCCGCGAGCGACCCGCTCTTCGGCGGCGTGTATAAGCTGTCTGCGGTGATCGATCAAAACGGCAAAATCACCCCGAAGGTCAAATTCAGCGATAACGTCGGCAAGCTCACGCTGCCGTGCTTTAAGAAAACCTACCGCCTGTTTGACAAATCCAGCGGAAAGGCGATGGCGGACGTCATCACACTGCACGATGAAAAGCTGGATGAGGGCGCCGAGCTGACGTTGTTCGACCCAGACCACGTCTGGAAACGCAAAACGGTCACCGACTTCATCGCCCGCGAGCTTTGCTCAAAAATTTTTGATAAAGGAAAGCTTGTTTACAAGCTGCCCGACGTGCGCGACATCCGTAAATACTGCTACGACGCGGTGGATACCATTTGGGATGAGGTTCAGCGCTTTGAAAATCCCCACAGCTACTATGTTGATCTTTCCGAAAAGCTGTGGACCGAGCGCGAGAAGCTGCTGATGAAATATACAGGACTCAAAAATAATGAATAGAGGTGCTTTGTTATGGAAAGATGTTTTTGCATGATATTGGCGGTCGTTTTGACCGTTTCACTGCTGATGCTTTGTTCCTGCTCCACGAGCGGTGAAACAGAGCCGACGGCGGCAAAACCGACGCTGAATTCGCTTGCCAATGTGGAAAAATTCGTGCGCGAGGGCAAGATCGACACGGCGGAGTTTCCTCTCGGAACGCCCGCTGACGAGATCATCAAAAAATACAGCCCCGATGAAAACAGTGAAAAGCAGGAGAGCACGCTCGGCAGCGACGTTGTCTTTAACATTACCGAAAAAGCCGCTTATACCCGCATCGTGCTCGGAACCAATCAGTATTTTTATCTGAATAATGACCCGCAAAAGAGAATTTCGGTGCTTTCCAGCAGCACCGACGCGTTTAATTTCAAGATCGGAAACTGCCCGTCGGACAGCGTCATCCAGTCGCTCGGAAAGCCGTCGGCGCAGGATATTCCCGGCGTTGAAGATCAGATCTATTCTTTTGTTCCGATCGTGGAAAATATTACGCGGCTGACCTATAATGTCGATCATTATCGGCTGGATTTCATCTTCATTGAGGACAATCTGCAAAATATCGTTTTGACCGATACATCGCTTTATAAAAACATGGGTCACACCGGCAAAGCCGCCGATTCGACCGCCGCGCTGACCCCGTCATCGACTGCCGCAAACTGATTTTGCACATATTATTTACGCTGAGGGATTTTTTATGAGGATAATGTCGGTCGATCTCGGGCTGGCGAGAACGGGTATCGCCGTTTGCGATGCGGGAGAGATGCTTGCAAGCCCCGTGACCGTAATTTTTGAAAAAAATGAAGAAAAGCTGATCGAAAAGATTTGCATCGAGGCGCGCGAGCTGGAGGCGCAGTTGATCGTCGTCGGGCTGCCGAAGAATATGGACGGCAGTAAAGGCGAACGGGCACTCGAGTGCGAGCGTATTGCCGCGTTGATCGGCGAGCAATCGGGCAAGGACACAATCATGTGGGACGAGCGCTGCACCACGGTCAGCGCGATTCATGCGCTCAATGTCACGAATACCCGAGGGAAAAAGCGCAAGGCGGTCGTGGATGCGGTCGCCGCCGTGATGATCTTGCAGTCCTATATTGATTATCGCCGAATAAACGGTGAAACCCATTAACATTTGAAAAAATTGTATAGCAGTCAGCAAAAAAGACGTGCCGTCGGCGCGTCTTTTTTCATTTGCCGATACATAAAACACGCGAATTTACAAATACTCAAATCAAGGCAAAATAAAATTAACACTATGGAGGTAATATCATGAAGATAAAACGAATCGCCGGGCTGATGTGCGCGGGTTTAATGCTCGGCACTCTGCTCACATCTTGCGGGGAAAAGGATAAAAAAACCGTGCGGTATCTCAATTTTAAGCCGGAAAATGCGGCGATCTATGAGGAAATCGCCGCGGAATACGAAAAGGAAACAGGCGTTCACGTGATCGTTGAAACCGCCGCCAACAATCAGTATGAATCCACGCTGACCGCCAAAATGTCCACATCCGAAGCGCCGACGATCTTCCAGATCAACGGACCGAAAGGCTATGCAAACTGGTCGGATTACTGCGAGGATTTGTCGGACAGCGAGCTGTATAAGCATCTGACCGACAAGTCGATCGCCATCGAGTCGAACGGCAAGGTTTACGGCATTCCGTATGTTGTCGAGGGCTACGGCATTATCTATAATAAGGCGATCACCGATCAGTATTTCAGCTCAAATTTCAACAAATCGGGGCTGAAAAGCATGGACGAAATCAAAAGCTTTTCCGCGCTGAAAACGGTCGTTGAGGATATGCAGAAGAATCGGCAGGCGCTCGGTATCGAGGGCGTTTTTGCCTCGACCTCACTGAAAAGCGGCGAGGACTGGCGCTGGCAGACGCATCTTGCCAATATCCCGATCTATTATGAGTTCAGCGAAAACAACACCGACCTGACCGGCAGCGGAACCGATAAAATATCCTTCAAATACGCGGATAACTACCGCAATATTTTTGATTTGTATATCAACAACTCAACCACCGACAAGAAGCTGCTCGGCTCGAAGCTCGTCGATGAGTCGATGGCGGAATTTGCGCTCGGCAAGTGCGCCATGGTGCAAAACGGCAACTGGGCATACGGGCAGATCAGCAAGGTGCAGGGCAATACCGTCAAGGCCGAAAATATTAAGTTTATGCCAATTTATACGGGTATGACGGGCGAAGAAAATCAGGGAATCTGCATCGGAACGGAAAACTTTTATGCAATCAATGCGAAAGCCGATGAAAATGAGAAAAAGCTGGCGCTGGATTTCCTTTATTGGCTCTATTCCAGCGATAAGGGCAAGGAATTCGTTACCACAAAGCTCGGATTTATCGCGCCGTTTGACACCTTCAAGGAGGGCGAGCGCCCCACCGATCCGCTTGCCGTCGAGGTGCTCCGCTGGATGGAAAGCAAGGATCATACCACGATTCCGTGGAACTTCACCATCTTCCCGAGCCAGAAATTCAAGGAAAACTTCGGCTCGATGCTGCTGTCTTATGCGCAGGGAACCAAGACATGGGACGACGTCAAAAATCGGGTAGTCAGCGACTGGGAGTCCGAGAGCAAGGCGGCAAAGCATTAAGGAGATGCGCACACTATGCGAAAATCACTGAAAAAGTATTGGCCGATCTTTTTACTGCCGACGCTTATCTGCTTTGTCATCGCATTTCTGCTGCCGTTTATCATGGGTGTAGTGCTGTCTTTTACAAAATTCACAACCGTGACAAACGCGCAGTGGGTCGGATTCGACAACTATATCCACGCATTCGCCGACGATGCAGGCTTTCTTCACGCGCTGTGGTTTACGGTCAAATTTACCGTCGTATCGGTCATCACGGTCAACGTCTTCGCCTTTGCGCTCGCACTGCTGCTGACCAAGGCGGTGAAAGGCACCAATTTTTTCAGATCAGTATTTTTTATGCCGAATCTGATCGGCGGAATC
>JBJEQI010000013.1:0-4361 GCA_051881675.1 Acutalibacteraceae bacterium | reverse complement strand
GAATCGGGGTCAATATCGTTCTTATCCATCAAAGCGAGAATTTTCTCCTCCACCCGCTCCAGCGTTTCGACGCGCCACGCGGTGGTGGTCACATCATATCGGTCGGCGGCAGGCTCCACGCCGTTTACATAAAGATCGGTATGCAGCGCGCGGAAATAGAAAAGCGCGTAGCAATCATCCGCCCGGTTAATATCATAGATCAAATCGACGACAGTTTTGTCCATGTTACGGTAATTGAGAACACAAACCGCTTCTTTGAAATACTCATCGCCCGCACCCCCGGGATTCCACGATTCCGCCGCGCCGAGAATCAGGCCGCAGGCGACGTTTCGCGGGTCGCACATATGGCCGCTGTCTCCCCAGCCGGTGTTGAGCACACCTTTTGCCCCGCATATCTTCGCAAAAGCAACTAAGCTGCGGATATTATCGCAGGCGTCGGGCAGATATTCGACCGTTCTGCTCCAGCAGGAAACGCCCGGGCAGACGATCTGCGTTTTGCCCGCCTCGCGGAATTTTTGAACGTTGTCAAACGACGGATACCGATTGTACGTCCAATTCAGCAATACGGCTTTTTCGGAGATATCCGCCGCACGGTCAAAATGCTGCAAGACGATGTCGCCCCAAAGCATGGCTGTCTTGCCCTTTGACTCGATATAGTCGATGAGCTTGGACACAAAGCCGACATAAAGCTCGCCCGTGTCCTTGCCTTGGTTTCTGCCCCTGCCGAGATCGAAGGTTTCGTCGCAGCAGATATTGAAATACTGGCTGCTGAACAGCGGCATATACTGGTCGATCAGCGAGCAGATCAGCTCGAAGCTCTCGGGATTGGACACATCGATGGTATGGTGCCCCATCCGCTCCGACCAAAGATGCTCGCGCGGCACATAGTTTTCCAGCTCGCACAAATGCTTATATTTGTCGGTTTCGAGCAGCGCATACAGATGCCCGAAGCAGGAAAGCGACGGCGCAAAATCAATAAATCTCTCGCGGCAATATGCATCAATCTCGCGAATCTCGTCGGCAGTCAGCGGCTCCTGACCACGATTGGCCTCCTCATATTCGCGAAATGCGAACGAATGCTCCACATAGATCTGAAAGGAGTTCAGCTTATACATCGCCGCCTTGTCGATCAGCTCCTTGAGCGTGGCAACCGTCGGGATGCGCCCGCGGGTCACATCGTGATAAAAGCCGCGATAGGCAAACTCCGGCGCGTCATAAATCTCCATGCAAGGGATTTCCCTGCCCTGCATCAGCAGTTGGCGCAGGGTCTGCACGGCATAAAACGCACCCGCTGCCGAAGACGCCTTGATCTCGATTCGATCGGCGGAAATTTTCAGCTGATAATCCTCTCGGTGGCTCTCGCCGTGGGAAACGGTGATCTCATCCTCACGGGCAGCGAACTTATCCGCAAATTGGGTCACCAGCTCACCCAGCGCGCGATCAACGCGCGCGTCGCAGTCGGGCGCCAAGCTCACAGTCGGATTGCGAAAGGTGAACGAGCCGCTTTTATCAACGACACGAACCGGATACGGTAATAAATACTTGTCCATAGAAAATCCATCCTAACCGGCGGCATACGAGCGCCCAAGCGCTATGCCTGCCTAAAAAAATACGACTGCCATTGCACATTCTGCTCAAAAGCGCCTGCAAAGCCGCGTTTTTTGCAGCTTTGCAGGATACACTGCGGTTATTATACAATGGCATCCGATAAAATTCAAGACATATTCTGAAAATCTTTCGCCGATTTGCAGGATTTCCCGCCGTTAATTATCGGACGAAACAAGCGTAAAGATCGGCAGCTCGTCCAGCGGCACGGAAATCTCCATAGTCTTTCCGCCGTGGATAATGCGATCGTGATACTTCCAACGCCCCTGAGGCAGCTTGACGGTTCGCTTACGCGCGCCCTCCTCGATGACGGGAGCGACCATGATCTCGTTTCCGAGCATGAACTGGTCGGTGATCTTCACTAAATTCTGGTTCGGGAAAACATAGTCCAGCGCGCGGATGATCGGCTCGCCGGTGACCGATGCGTTTTCCACCAATTCCAGGATCACATCCGCATACTCGTTGTGAAGTTCCGCCATTTTGCGGCATATGGCCGCATTCTGAGGCCTCAGTTTCTTCCAGGGCGAGGCGCAGAACTGCATCATCGGCATCAGCGCGCACACCTCGGCGGAGCGCACGAACAGTTCCTCATCCACCATCTCGAGGTCGGACGAATCGGCAAGCCTTGAGTTGTCGCCGCCGCCCACCATATCCGGGCAGGTAAATGCATAGCCGAGCACGCCCTGCGCGATAGCGGCGGGAATCATCTGATTGATTCCCCACGAATCCCACTCGTGATACACATTGACAAAGCGCTGTGCTATCGGCTTGCCCGCATTCTGGAAGCTGGTGCGGAACTCATTATAAGAGAAATTCGCGCCGTAATTCCCATAGCGGTTCAGCGCTAAGTTGCCGTTAATATTCTCATGCATATAGTAGGACGCGTCACCGCCGTCGAACTTAAAGCCGTCGATATTGTACTTATAAATCAGGTTCTTCAGCTTTTTATCAAACCATTTTACAGCAAACGGGTTGGCAAAGTCGAGCGAAGCGCTGAAACCGTTCCACCAGTTGGAGATCAGGGGCGTTCCGTCGTTTTTGACAACGAGCATATCGTACTCGCAGCCTCGCTCTATGTAATTATGGCGAATACTGAGCGTGAAAAGCAGTGGCGGTACATTCTCTGCATCAGCGGAATCGGATTCATCAGGGGGCCCATAAATTCCTCATCATTGCCCCACGGCATCTCGGCGTCGTTAACCAGATACGGCGCTTCGGCGGTTTCGACCGCCCACTCTGTTTCATTCGCGGCAGAAGACCGGGAAATCGGCCTATCCATGACATAATCATCGTGATAACCGACGCGCAGCCTTCTCGGATCGTCGCCGCGCAGCATATTCTTGATCCACATATAGCGGATCTGTACAAACAGCTCGGGCGGAAGCGCGTCGATCAACTTTTCTAAGATGATTTTGCAGTCTTCTTTGGAGAGGTTGATCATCGAGTGCCATTCGCCCCAAATGCCGACAAATCCCGCCTGAACGGCGTAAATATTATCCTTATACTGCTCGATCAGCGGCTTTAGCTGATCAATATGGCGCAGCACCTGATTGAGATGCGGGTCAACGTCGCCCTTCGCCCACTCGATCTTATCGCGCTGATAGGCAAATCGGAGGAGCATGCGGATCTTTTTCTCTTTCAGAAGATCGAAATACCTGCGCATCGCCTTGAACGCGGCTTCATCCAGATCCCGCTCCATATAGCTGTGCATATAAACATACACCTGAGCCATCTGCGGGCGGTCATCTTTATACAGCTCAAACTGCTCCTTGGCGCGCTCAATAGCGGAGGTGTTGCAGTCCGAAAGACCGTATTCCTGTTCATCCTCCGCCACATGCACAGCAAGCTCATATCGAAATCCGCGGTCGGGGTTTCCGAGCAGTTCGCGACTTTTGGAACCCGGCAGCGGCTTTAACTCTTTACACTGTTCAATCATTAGAAAAACAACCCTTCGCGATTCGGAATACGGCGATATGGGCGCCCCGCCTTGCCCTCCGAATCGGTCTGCAAACATTTCTCTCGGCATATGATCGCAGACTACTTATAATACAGTTCAAATTATACCGTATTATTTTTGTTTCGTCATCCTAAAAAACCAAATTACATACATTATTTTATCATTTTAAAAATTATTTTTAACGCAAATTGCAATAGCAACCTGCAATAGTTTACAGAAAAGTAACGATTTGTAGCAGAATGATGTTGGATTGCGGAGAGAGGGCGAAGCCCGAGCAGAGAAATCCAACATCGGAGCCGGCGACTTCCCATCTCTTATGCGGCATAAATGAGGTCAAGTTCTTGCTCAAACAGCTCTTCCGGCGTTTTATAGCCGAGGATTTTCCTTGGTAATCCGTTAATACTGTCTGCAAAGAAACAGATGTCATCGGCTGTGTAATCATCTATGCTTTTACCTTTTGGAATAAAGCGACGAAACATTCGGTTGTGGCATTCAACCGTTCCTTTTTCAAAAGAGGAATACGGGTGAGTGAAATATACCTTTGTTTTTCCATTTTCCAACAGTGAAAGGTCAGCAAATTCTGAGCCGTTGTCTGCTGTTATTGTCTTAAACACAGAACTGTATTGTTCTGAAAAATATGCCAGCATTTTTTGGAGCGCTTTGCTAATGGCTTCAGCAGTGTGATGGTGTGCTTTAATCCAAAGGGACATTCGAGTCATACGCTCGGTCATTACTAAAGCACAAGGTTCGTTTTCATCCTTTTTACCAATAATTGTGTCAAACTCCCAATGACCGAATT
>JBJEQI010000012.1:0-4369 GCA_051881675.1 Acutalibacteraceae bacterium | reverse complement strand
TGGCGCCGCGGCGATGAAGGATATCCAGCGCCTCCTGCGGCAGATTGATCAGGCTTCCGCCCTTGACAGGCTCCATCACGATGATCGGCTTATTGTGCCGACGGCAGACCTCATAGCAAAGCCGGCTCTGCACGCCCGGATCGTCAAAATCCGCATAATTAAGCTGAATCTGAACCGCCTCGACCTCGGGGTGATCGGTTAAGATACGGTCGAGCACCTCGGCGGTATCGTGGAACGAGAAGCCGACATGACGAATCTTCCCCTCCGCTTTCAGCCTCTGCGCCGCCTCAAAGGCGCGGCACTGCTGGAATTTCTTATAGTTGTTCGCATTCAGCGCGTGCATCAAATAAAAATCAAAATACTCCACGCCGCAGATCTCCAGCTGACTTTCAAAAAACGGGCGAATATCCTCCTCACGCTCAAAATAATCCGCCGTCAGCTTATCGGTCAAAAGATAGCTTTTCCGCGGGTAGCGAGAGGTCAGACAGCGTCTGATCGCCCTTTCGCTCTCGCCGCCGAGATAACCGTGCGCCGTGTCGAAATAATTGAACCCTTTTGTCAGAAAAAGATCGATCATACGGCAAAACTGCTCGTCGTCCGCCCGCTCACCGTTCATCGGCAGGCGCATACAGCCGAATCCGAGCTTCTTATTCACTTCATCAAACGGTTTATGCATACTGTGCACTCCTTTCGCGCGATGTATATTACTTCATATGCTTATTCTATTTTATATTCGGCGATATGTCAAGCATTACCTTTGAAATAGGTGCTTTCTTATACAAAATATGCATAAATATACATAAAATTATAATATTTATTCTAAAAATTCAATTCCACGAAAAAGCGATTTGAAAGTATACTATAAAAAATTCGTCCGCCGCGGGGCATTATTTGTATAAAATATTGTTCGATTATGTGTTGACAAGGTTAGGGATATATGGTAAAATGATTAAAATCACAGAGGGAGGAAATTTTGGTGAACTGCGTTTTGTCCGGCGGGCTGGTTTTTGTCGATAACAAGCTCATGAAAAGCGAT
This sequence comes from Acutalibacteraceae bacterium, assembly GCA_051881675.1. Classification (GTDB taxonomy): domain Bacteria; phylum Bacillota; class Clostridia; order Oscillospirales; family Acutalibacteraceae; genus CAKRRH01. The sequence continues at coordinate 3,333 of JBJEQI010000012.1, read as the reverse complement.
ATATTTATACAGGACGGCGTTATTGTTTCCATTTCCCCCGATTCGCATATTTCCCATTCGGATTTTAAAGACGCAGAGGTTTTTCATTTCAATAATTGTTTGATTTTGCCGGGACTTATTGATGTTCACGTTCATCTGAGAGTTCCCGGTTATTTTTATAAGGAAGACATGAAAAGCGGCACTGCCGCCGCCGCCGCGGGCGGGTTCACCGACGTCTGCGCCATGCCGAATCTCTGTCCCGTTCCCGACTGCCTGCCGCATCTCGATGAGCAGCTGCGGCTGATCAAGCGGGACGCCGCCGTGCGCGTTCACCCCTACGGCAGTCTGACGGTGAACGAGGCGGGCGAGGCGCTTGCCGCCATGGAGGAAATGAGCGGCTCGGTCGTCGCCTTTTCGGACGACGGGCGCGGTGTGCAGTCGGCGGATATGATGGAAGCCGCCATGAAAACCGCCGCCCGCCTTCACAAAATCGTCGCCGCTCACTGCGAGGTCAATGAGCTTCTGCGCGGCGGCTATATCCACGACGGCGAATATGCGCGCCGCCACGCTCACCGCGGGATATGCTCCGAAAGCGAATATGCCCAGATCGCGCGGGATATTAAGCTGGCGAAAAAGACAGGCTGCCGCTATCATGTCTGCCACATTTCGACGAAAGAGAGCGTCGATCTGATTCGGCAGGCGAAAAAGCAGGGTGTAGACATCACCTGCGAAACCGCGCCGCACTACCTCATACTCACCGAGGAGGATCTGCGCGAGGAGGGGCGGTTCAAAATGAATCCTCCCCTGCGCGGGCGGGATGACCGCGCCGCACTGATCGAGGGACTGGTCGACGGCACGATCGACATGATCGCCACCGATCACGCCCCGCATTCGGCGCAGGAAAAAGCACGGGGGCTGAAAAAAAGCCCATTCGGCATAGTCGGGCTGGAAACCGCCTTTGCGCTGATGTATACGCACTTTGTCAAAACGGGAGTGATCTCGCTCGATCGCCTGATCGAGCTGATGCATACATCGCCCGCCGAGCGGTTCGGCATCGGCAGCGAGATCAAAGTCGGCGAGGCCGCGTCACTGGCGGTTTTCGACCCGGAAAAAAAATATACGATCAACAGCGCGGAGTTCCTCTCGAAAGGGAGATCCACTCCGTTTGACGGCTGTGAAGTTTACGGTAAATGTTTAATGACGATGGTCAACGGGAGGACAGCATGGATTTCATCAGAGATTTCAACAGAAAAATAGTTTTTGAAGACGGCGAGGAGTATTACGGCTATGCGTTCGGTGCGAAAACCGACGAAGCGCGTGTGTACGAAATTGTTTTCAATACATCCATGGTTGGCTATCAGGAGATTGTTTCCGACCCGTCCTATACCTATCAGGCAGTGGTGATGACCTACCCGATCATGGGCAACTACGGCTGTGCGGACGATGATTTTGAAACCAAAACGCCGACGATCGGCGCGCTGATCGCCCGCGATTACAACGATCTGCCCAGCAATTTCCGCTGCACCTTCACGCTGGATGAGATTCTCAGTCAATACGACATCCCCGGCATCTTCGGCGTGGACACCCGCAAGATCACCCGTTCCATCCGCGACAGGGGCAGCAGGCGCGTGTGCATCTGCAATGCAGATATGCCCGCCGCCGACGCCGTTCGGCTGATCAAAGAAACCCCCGAGCGGCACGACGCCGTGCCGTCGGTCTGCTGCAAAAAGCCGTGGGTCAAAAAGGCGGATGTGCGCAAAAAGTTCAGCGTGGTCGCGATCGACTGCGGCATCAAGCTCAATATTATCCGCTCGCTGTCGAGGCTCGGCTGCGAGGTGACGGTCGTGCCGTTTGACACCTGTGCCGAGGATATTCTGAAATATAAGCCCGACGGCGTGTTTATTTCCAACGGTCCCGGCGACCCCGAGGACGTCCCCGAAACGATCGCGGCGGTGAAAGAGCTGATCGGCAGGGTCCCCGTCTGCGGCATCTGTCTCGGTCATCAGATCATCTGCCTCGCCTCGGGCGCCGAAACCTACAAGCTGAAGTTCGGTCACCGCGGCGGCAATCATCCTGTCAAAAACCTTAAAACCGGCAAAATTGAAATCACCAGCCAGAATCACTCCTATGCCGTCAATGCGGACTCGCTCGGCGGCACGGGGCTTGAAATCACGCATATCAACATTCTCGACAACACCGTCGAGGGGGTGGCAAACGCGGAGAAAAATGTCTTCAGCGTGCAGTATCATCCCGAATCCGCGCCCGGTCCGCAGGACAGCGGATACCTGTTTTGCAACTTTATTTCCATGATGGAAGGAGCCAAGAGCAATGCCGAAAAGAACTGATATCAAAAAAGTGCTTGTCATCGGCTCGGGCCCTATTGTAATAGGTCAGGCAGCCGAGTTCGACTATGCGGGAACGCAGGCGTGTCTTGCATTGAGGGAGGAGGGCTATGAGGTCATCCTCGCCAACTCCAACCCCGCCACGATCATGACCGATACCGCAATCGCGGATAAAGTATATATGGAGCCGCTCACCGTTGAGTTTCTGGCGAGAATTCTGCGCCACGAGCGCCCCGACGCGCTGATTCCCGGAATCGGCGGTCAGACCGGTCTGAATCTCGCCCTCGAGCTGGAGAAAAGCGGCGTGCTCAAGGAATGCGGCGTGGAGCTGCTTGGGACCCGGTCCGACAGTATCGAGCGCGCCGAAGACCGCGAGATGTTCAAAGAGCTTTGCGAAAAGCTCGGCGAGCCTGTTCTCCCCTCGCTGATCGCCCACTCGATTGAGGAATCGATCGACGCGGCGGAGCAGATCGGCTATCCCGTCGTGCTGCGTCCCGCGTTCACGCTCGGCGGAACGGGCGGCGGCTTTGCCGACAATGAGGACGAACTGCGCGACATCATGAAAAATGCGCTCAAGCTCTCCCCCGTTCATCAGGTGCTGGTCGAAAAGAGCATCAAGGGCTTCCGCGAGATCGAATACGAAGTCATGCGCGACAGCAACGATACCGCAATCACCATCTGTAATATGGAAAACTTCGACCCTGTGGGCATACATACCGGCGATTCGATCGTCGTCGCCCCCAGCCAGACCCTCACCAACAAGGAATACCATATGCTCCGCGACAGCGCCCTGCGCATTATCCGCGAGCTGAAGATCGAGGGAGGGTGCAACGTCCAGTTCGCGCTCGACCCGCTCTCGTTCAACTATTACGTCATCGAGGTCAATCCCCGCGTTTCGCGCTCCTCCGCGCTCGCTTCCAAGGCAAGCGGCTACCCGATCGCCCGCGTTTCGGCGAAAATCGCCGTCGGCATGACGCTGGATGAAATCCGCATTGCGAACACCCCCGCCAGC
>JBJEQI010000011.1:0-4371 GCA_051881675.1 Acutalibacteraceae bacterium | reverse complement strand
CTCGGCACAAACACCATGGTAATTCCCGAAATGACGCCGGGGACGCTCAGCGGCAGAATCATCTTGCGAAACCGCACAAAGGCGTTCGAGCCGAGGTCCTCCGCCGCCTCGAGCAGCGAGCGGTCCAGCTTGGAAAGCACGGTATAGATCGGCATAACCATATACGGCAGATAGTTGTAAACCATGCCGAAAACGACCGCGCCGCCTGTTCCGATAATTTTGATCGGGCCCAAACCGACCAGCCCCAGCAGGTGATTGATCACACCCTGATTTTCCAGAATATTCATCCACGAATAGGTGCGAATCAGCAGATTCATCCACATCGGGAGCATGATCAGCAGCATCATCATGCGCTGAACGCCCGCGCTTTTTTTGGACATGATATACGCCAGCGGAAACGAGATAACCAGACAGATCAGCGTTGCCAGCACCGAATACCACAAGGACAGCAGCAGCGTGCCGCCGTAGTTTTTCAGCTCAAAAAGATTCGAGAGCGTAAACGCGCCGCTCGAATCGGTGAACGCAAAATATAAAACAATGATCATCGGAACGATTATGAATATCGCCGACCAGACCAGATAAGGCGCGTTGATCAGCTTTGATTTCAGCGAACCTTTTTCCATATATCGTTCCTCCCCTCAAATGTCGTAATCAATCGGCGTTATTCCGCCTCGATCTCGCTTAACTCATCCAGCTCGTCGCTGTAAGAGCTGTAATCGCCGTACAGTCCCGAGTATTTCGACTTTTTCATAATATGTATCGCGTCGGGGTCGATCACCAGCCCGACCGTTTCGCCGACCGTATGCTCGTCGGTTGTCTGAATCATCCACTTAAAGTTCTCGATGTCGACGATGATTTCAAAATGAACCCCGCGGAAGGTAACCGAGGTGACCGTACCGCAAAGCTTGCCGCGGTCTTTTTCGACGATGTCGACGTCCTCCGGACGGATGACAACGTCCACCGGCTCGTTCGGCGAAAAGCCGCTGTCGAGGCAGTCGAAATCGACGCCGTCGACGTTCACCAAATAGTCCTTTTTCATCACGCCGTCGAGAATATTGGATTCCCCGATAAAATCGGCGACAAACGCGTTCTTCGGCTCGTTATAGATGTCGATCGGCGAGCCGATCTGCTGGATTTTGCCCTCGTTCATCACGACGACGGTATCCGACATCGACAGCGCCTCCTCCTGGTCGTGCGTCACGTAGATAAAGGTGATGCCGAGCTGTTTTTGGATATTCTTCAGCTCGTTTTGCATATCCTTGCGCAGTTTTAAGTCGAGCGCGGCGAGCGGCTCGTCGAGCAGCAAAACCTTCGGCTTGTTGATGACCGCTCTGGCAATGGCGACGCGCTGCTGCTGACCGCCCGAGAGTCTTGTCACACTGCGCTTTTCAAACCCCTCGAGATTCACGAGCTTCAGCATTTGGCTCACCTGCTGTTTGATCTCTTTTTCGGGAATCTTTTTGACCCTGAGCCCGAACGCAATATTGTCATAAACATTATAATGCGGAAAAAGGGCATAACGCTGAAAAATGGTGTTCACCGGCCGTTTATACGGCGGAACACCATTGATTTTCTCACCGTCAAACAAAATATTGCCCGAATCGGGGGAAAGGAACCCCGCGATCAGCCGCAGCGTAGTCGTTTTGCCGCAACCCGAAGACCCCAGCAGAGTGACAAACTCGGAATCCTTGATCGACAGCGAGAAATCATCCAGCACCCGCTCGCCGTCAAAGGAAACCACAATATTTTGCAATTCGATGACAGTATTCTTTTTTGCAGACATAAAAAAACCCCTTTGCGGTGATTTATCACGCAAAAACCTTCCAAAAAGCGTGAGAGTGCGAATATTTTGCTAATCAATACCTCCGCAAAGAGTTTTTGACATGGTTGCCGTTCACCGACAATAAGCAGTATTTGATTCCCAGACGGAGCATCCGTCACGGTTCTGTTAAAACTGCAGAATATTCACACTTGATTTTTATAAAGCCGAAAAAACCAGCTTACTTGTTACTATACAATTTAATCGTCAAAATGTCAAGAGTTTTTGCAATTTTTTCAGTAACAATTTTTTCATGCGCTCATAATATGTAATAAAGTTTATGCCTTCATCGGCGCGCCATAACGTGTCCCGACGCGCCGATTACATAGTCTGCGGATACGAGAAAAGGAGATTATTTATGGCGGATACCACGAATTTCAGCGCACAAAACGGCTTTTCCGACGCCGTTTGCATCGACGCGGGCAGAGTTTACGATTCCTGCATGGACCGTGACTGCCTTGAGAATTTAAGAGTGTATTTTTCCGACTGCGACAACGCGAAGATTCAGTCGGCGGTCAGCTGTAAAATCAAATGCGCCAATGTCGACGACGTGCACATCGACGTTGAGCCGGTCAGCTTCAACCGCGGATTCTATTCCTGCGACCTCACCTTTTATTTCACCCTCTACTGCGATGTAGTGCAGAGCTGCTCCTGCGTTCCCGACACGATTGTCGGCATCGCGGCGTTTTCCAAAAAGGTGATTCTCTGCGGAAGCGAGGGCTCGGTCAAAACCTTCTCCAGCAGAACGGTCTTCTGCGACGAGGATGTTCAGAACGCGCCCGGCACGAATCTGCCGAAGTGCGTTGTCGAATGCGTCGACCCCGTGGTGCTCGACTCCAAAATCTGCGATCTGTGCTGCTGCGAAAACCGCTGTGTCTTCCCGTATGACGTGCTTCGCAAAATTGACGGCGCCGTCAGCGAAACGGGTCCGAAAGCGCTCTATGTTACCTTGGGGCTGTTCAGCATTGTTCAGCTGATTCGCAACGTGCAGATGATGGTGCCCGTTTACGATTTCTGCATACCGCAAAAGGAGTGCCGCGAAATCTCGAACGACTCCCCCTGCGACGTATTCAGCAAGATCAAATTCCCCACCGAGGAATTTTTCCCGAAATCCTCGGTCTGCGACGACTGCGGCTGTGACAGCTGAGTAATATAAACCTTCAAAACCTCCGTGTGCTCATCACGGAGGTTTTGCTGCTATTTGTAAAAAAATCAATTTTTCTTGACTCTATAACGGTTGTAGGGTGTATAATATAAGTTAAAATAAATCGGGGAGCAAATTTCATGGAGAGGAACCTGACAACCGGCAGTGTGTTCAAAAATATCGCCGTGTTTTCACTGCCGTACTTTTTATCCTATCTGCTGCAAACGCTGTACGGAATGGCTGACCTTTACATAATCGGGCAGTTTGAGGGCGTTGCCGCCACAACGGCGGTTTCCATCGGCTCGCAGGTGATGCATATGCTCACGGTTATGATCGTGGGGCTTGCTATGGGGGCGACGGTGTCGATCGGACAGGCTGTCGGCGGCAAGGATAAGAAAAGGGCGGCGCGCGGCATCGGCAACACCGTTACGCTGTTTATGGCGGTATCGGTCGTGCTGACGGTGATTCTTGTGTTGTTGGTAAAGCCGATTACCGCTGTCATGTCCACCCCTGCCGACGCCGTTCGCGGCACGGCAGACTATCTGACCATCTGCTTTATCGGTATTCCGTTTATTACCGCATACAACGTCATCAGCGCAATTTTTCGCGGTATGGGCGATTCCAAAAGCCCGATGTATTTTATTGCTGTGGCGTGCGCCGCCAATATCGGTCTGGACTATCTGTTTATGGGCGTATTTCATATCGGTCCCGCAGGAGCGGCGCTCGGCACGACGCTTTCGCAGGCGATCAGCGTTATCGTATCTCTCGCAGTCATTTTGAAACGCAAGATCGGTGTGTCGGTATCAAAAGCCAATTTTAAGCCGCAGCGCCCGGTTATGGGGCAAATCCTGAAAATCGGCGTTCCTGTCGCCTTTCAGGACGGGCTGATACAGATCGCTTTTATCGTCATTACGATCATCGCCAATCATCGGGGGCTGAATGATTCGGCGGCGGTGGGCATTGTCGAAAAGGTTATGAGCTTTTTGTTCCTGGTTCCGTCCTCTATGCTCTCTGCCGTTTCGGCGCTCGGCGCGCAAAATATCGGAGCAAACAAGCCGAAGCGTGCGGTGGCAACCCTGCGCTATGCCGCCATGCTTGCTGTCGGGTTCGGAATCGCGGCCGCTGTCACAATGCAGTTTGTGGCAGAACCCGTTATCTCGCTCTTTACCGACGCAGGCACGGCGGAGGGGGCCCGGGTAATTCAGCTCGGCGGGCAATACCTGCGCGGCTATGTGTGGGACTGCATTTTTGCGGGCGTTCATTTCTGCTTCAGCGGCTATTTCTGCGCGGTGGGAAAGTCGGGCATCTCTTTTATTCACAATCTTTCCGCTATTTTGCTCATGCGGATTCCCGGCGTATATCTGACCTCGAAAATGTTCCCGACGACGCTGTTCCCGATGGGGCTTGC
>JBJEQI010000010.1:0-4374 GCA_051881675.1 Acutalibacteraceae bacterium | reverse complement strand
GCGACCTGCTTGTAGCCGTCATGATTGACCTCGCCCTTGGTCACGTCGGTGTTTTTTGCCTTTATGCCGAATACATCCGCCGCGTCCTCTTCATTGGCAATGCAAACGTCCACATATTTCGCCAGCTCGCCCATGACCTTGCCCGCTTTCTCGCGGGTCCACAGCTTTTTGCGGTAGTTAAGGTCACAGCTCACCCGAACGCCGAGCCGCTTCGCCGCCTGCACCGCCTGAAGACAAATTTCCGTCGCATTGTCGCTGAGCGCGGGCGTGATGCCCGTAAAGTGGAACCAATCGACGCCCTCAAAAATGCTCTCCCAGTCAAAATCGCTCGCCTCCGCCTCGGCAATGGCGGAATGTGCGCGGTCATAGATCACCTTTGAGGGGCGTTGCGACGCGCCCTTTTCCAGATAATAAATGCCGACCCTGTCGCCTCCGCGAACGATCTTGTCGGTGTTCACGCCGTATTTGCGCAGCGAGTTCACCGCCATCTGACCGATCTCGTGCGCGGGCAGCTTGGTCACAAACGACGCGTCCACGCCGTAGTTCGCCAGCGAAACCGCCACATTTGCCTCGCCGCCGCCGAATGTCGCACCGAATCTGTCCGACTGCACAAAGCGGCAGTATCCCTCGGGCGCAAGCCTTAACATCAATTCACCGAAAGTAACTACCTTTGCCATATTATTTCTCCTCCATCTTTTCCAGTGCTTCCTTCACAAAGAAGCTGCCGCCGATTGCCGCGATTTTATCGAACGCCAAAAATTCATCAATATTGCTGCGGTCAATCCCGCCCGTCGGTATAAACCGAACCTGCGGGAACGGCGCGGAAAGCGCCTTCAACGACTTTAAGCCGCCGTAGACATTGGTGGGGAAGAATTTCACCGTTGTAATGCCAAGCTCCAGCGCCTGCATGATCTCGGTCGGGGTCACGCAGCCGGGATAATACGGCACGTTATGCGCCCGGCAGACCTCGGCAACCGATACCGACAGCCCCGGCGAAACGATGAACTGCGCTCCCGCGGATAACGCCTGCCTGCACTGCTCGGCGTTAATGACCGTGCCCGCGCCGATCGCCATATCGGGATAATTCTTGCAGGCGTACTCGATCGCCTCTTTTGCACAAGCGGTTCTGAATGTGATTTCCGCGCAGTTGATACCGTTAGCCTTTAATGCCGATAATATTTTATCGGTTTCAGAAAGCTCTTTAATGACTACTACGGGTATAAATTTTTCCAAATTCCGTTCCTCCCTGATTGACTTAATATTCTTCCTATTTTTGATTGATGAGCCACTGTCGCTCTTTTCATCTTATCACCCAAAAAAATCCGCGCTCGTTTTCTCATCGAGAACAAACGCCGCCACGCCCGACCACGCCTGAAGCATAGAGCCGTCCTCGCAATAAGGCGAAAAATATTCGATCGGTGTATAATTTCCTTTTTTCAAATTGTATTCAAAGGGCAGCGCGAGCAAATATTTGTATTCCATGCCGAATTTGCGCTTCGCATACGCATACATGGCGGACAGATACGGCCAGTTAGCGCCGTTATGGTAATTTAGGCACTGCGTGGACTTGTTTCGGGCAGAATCGAGCCTTTTGTAAAAGGGATAAACGCACATACTGCCGAAATTCTCGAGATTTTCGTGATTTTTACTTTCGAGCATTTGCTCCATGCTCCGAAGCATTTTCCCCGCGCGCTGCTCGTCGGCAATATCGAAAATCGCCGCAAAAACGGTATCTATCGACAAATTGTCTTCGGTATAATCCTCGTTTACAAAATTGACATAATAGCCCTTTTCCTCGTCCCAGAGCATTTCGTTAATCGCCGCTTTTACCCTTTCAAAGCGCCGTGTCCAGCTTTCATACTGCTCCCCGTCGTTTTTCAACTGATAAATGCGGGCAATGCAGTATAGCGCCCTTGCATATAAAAGCTCGTCGTATGTCACATAGCCGTAACGGTTGACCTCGTCCGCCCAATCCCGTTTGTTGTAGCGCCCTGCTTTATAGAGCAGTCCCGTGTCATCGGCATAGCCCGAGAGATGCTCGATCGCTTTGATCGTCTTCTCAAATACCGTTTCCGTGCCGATTTTTTGCTCCGCCAAAGACAGATCGCCGCTGTAATGAATGTAATCATACAGCATCATAGCTAAAAACGACGGGCTGTCATAATGATCGCCCCACCAGTCGGTCCAGTCGCTTTTCACCGCCGACGGGCAGGAGCCGTCCTCACCGATTCCGCGTGCCAAGACCGTGATCTGATTGCGAACCTTGTCCAAATTACCGTTATACATAGACAAAACGGTGTAATACGAATCGCGGTAGTAGCTGCGCATCGGCGAAAGATAGCGGCACCCCGCCATAAACGCCTTATAATCGCCCTTTTCCTTGTAGTTTTCTAAGGCGCACCAATAAGCGGAGCAATATAACGCCGCCTCGGTTTCGATCAAGCCTTCGGGGATTTCAACAGACGCGATTTCTTCCTTCACCGCTTGATATACCGCGTCAAATTTCGCGAAATAATCCTCGTGCGACTCTTCGCCGCAAAATATGACTGTGCGAGCCTTGGGTCTATCAGCATCGAGCCTAAAATACACCGCCTCGTTATCAGGGCAGTTTCCCGTATCGCAATCGGCTGCAAAACACTTCGGGAAAATGTTGCCGAAAAGGCCGATTTCAAGCGTATCGTTCGGATTATCCGAATAAAATGCATAGGATGTATAAATCACGCAGTCCCGCTCGCTTAAAAACTGCTCGATTATGAGCGCGGCCGCGCCGAAATCAATTTCGCAGGTCTGCTTTCTACCGATCATAGTAACTCGTTTTTCCAGCAGCACATCCTGTATTTTCCCGTTGTAGGATAGGTTCATAAACCGAATCGGAAAGGAAACAGTCGCGCCGTTCGCCACCGAATAATACTCAATGCCGCCGCTCCCGTTAAAGCAGGCGCTCAACGTGTAATTCGACACATTGTACTTTGCTGCCTCAAACAGCTTACCCGACGCAATAACAGCGCCTTTTTCAAACATAACATCCATGATGATACCACCTAATCCTATTTTACCACCGAACCTGCCACCGCGGCAGATACTCCTCGCCGCCCTTGCCGCCTGTATTTGCATGGCGCTGCGCGCCCGCAGCTGCTTTCTCAGCCAGCATACGGTCAAACAGCGCCTGATCGAACGGCAGCGTGATCGGCGCGTTCCCCGTCCATTCGGACAGATACGCCGCGTTAGAAAGGGTTAGCTCGCGAATACCCTCGCGCCCGTCGGCAAGCAGCGGCTCGCCGCATAAAATCGCGTTTGCAAAATTCTGCAATATCCCCGCGTGCCCGCTTTCTTTTTCGCAGGTGTGCTCACTGTAATCAAAGTCAATGCCGCAAAAGCCTTCCGCGCTCGAACGGCAAACCTCCCGCTCGTCCTGTTTCAGCCGCCAGTGCTTCAAAACGCCGTTTTCCAGCACCAGCTTGCCGCGCGTGCCGCTGATCTCCAGTCGGTTGGTCCCGGGATAATCGCCTGTGGAGGTAATGAATACGCCGCTCGCCCCGTTTTTATACTCGGTATACAGCGTCGCCTCGTCCTCCACCTCGATGTCGTGGTATTTCGCCGTATTACAAAACGCCAGCACCTTTTCGGGCATACCGCAAATCCACTGCCACAGATCGAGATTGTGCGGCGCCTGATTGATCAGCACGCCGCCGCCCTCGCCCGACCATGTCGCGCGCCAGTCGCCGGAATCGTAGTAGCTTTGCGTGCGGTACCAGTTGGTAATGATCCAAACCGTGCGCTTCAGCTCGCCAAGCTCCCCGCCCTGCACGATGTCGCGCGCCGCGCGAAAGAGATCATTGGTGCGCTGGTTGAACATAATGCCGAACACCTTGCCGCTCGAGGAAGCCGCCTTACCCAGCCTCTCGGCGGCGGAAACGGTGATGTCGATCGGCTTTTCCACCAGCATATGCTTGCCCGCGTTTAAGCAGTCGATCCCCATCTGCGCGTGCAACGGGTGCGGCGTCGCAACGATCACCGCGTCTGTTTTGCTGTTTTTGAGCAAGTCCTTATAATCGGAATACACCTCAATATCGGGGTAGCTCATCTTCGCCGCCTGCGTCTTGCGCGCGTCGGTGTCGCAAACCGCGCTCACGCTCATGCCCGCGATCCGCCCCTCGGCGATGCACTTCAAATGAGCACCGCCCATGTTTCCGATTCCGATAATTCCTACCCTTACAGGCTCCATTTTTATTCCCTCTCAGGCATTTCCCGCATAGGTGTCGCGGGTATCCGCATACACGGTTTTTACATCAGTTTTGCGTTTGGATGTCGCCACCCGCTTCATCAATTCGTTGTAGTAAAGTTCCTCATCCAGCGGCAATTCCACTGCCTTGC
>JBJEQI010000009.1:0-4459 GCA_051881675.1 Acutalibacteraceae bacterium | reverse complement strand
TATGTACTTTTTCATCGACAATACCGACAATTATCGCGTTGCGCAGATGTATCGCAAAAGTCGCCCGTGCGTGATGTTTATTCATGTCGACGGGCTGGATATTATGCTGAAAAACGCGCTGGAAAGCCAAAAAACCGAGATCAAGGGCGAAATCGAAAAGCAGATCGAAATGATCACCAACGTGGCTTCGGGTTATTTGCAGAAGATCTCGTCGAAAAGCTATCTTCTGGTGACCGACTATCAGGGGTTTGAGGCGATCAAGGCGGATAAATTTTCGGTTTTGTCCAATGTCCGCGCCCTCTCTTTCGGTGACCGCGGCGCGGCGAGCCTGTCCATCGGCGTAGGGCTGGGCGGCGAATCGCTGGCGCAGTGCGCCGAATTTGCTGATAACGCGCTGGATATGGCGCTCGGCCGCGGCGGCGATCAGGCGGTTATCAAGAACAAGGATGAATTTTCTTTCTTCGGCGGCGTCACGCAGACCGCGCAGGTCAACAGCCGCGTGCGGACCCGCGTGATTTCGGCGACGCTGCGCAAGCTGATCGAGAACAGCGAGAATGTTCTGATCATGGGCCATTCCTATTCGGATATGGACGCGTTCGGCTCGGCATATGCGCTGTGCTGCGCCGTTAGGAAGATGGATCGCCCGTCCAAGATCGTGATCGATGAGGAGCATTCGCTTGCCCGCCCGCTGATCAATTATGTCGCCCACGCGGCGGGAGCGGCGGACTTTTTGGCAACGCCGCACGCCGTTTTGCCGCATATCGGGAGAAAAACGCTACTGATCATCACCGATACCCACCGCCGATCGTTTTTGGAGAGCAGGGAGGTCTATGAAAAATCCCCCTCGGTCGTGGTGATCGATCATCACAGGCAAACGGTCGATTTCATCGACAATTCGCTGCTGTTTTATCATGATCCTTCCGCTTCGAGCGCGTCGGAAATGGTGACCGAGCTGCTGCAATACATGGGCAGTGACCTCGTCGGCAAGACGCAGGCGGAGGCGTTGCTGGCGGGCATCGCGCTCGACACCAGTAATTTCGTGGTCAAAACGGGTACGCGCACCTTTGAAGCGTCGGCGTATCTGCGCTCGCGCGGAGCCGACCCCGTGAATGTGAAGCGCCTGTTCGCCGATTCGCTGGATACATATACATCGCGGGCAAATATCGTGGCGAACGCGGTATTTTATAAGAATTTTGCGCTGTCTGTTTGCCCCGCCAGCTGTAAAAACGCGCAGATCGTGGCGTCGCAGGCGGCGGATGAGCTGCTGACGATTCAGAATGTCAGCGCCTCGTTTGTCATGTATAAGGACGGCGGTGCGGTTCATATCTCCGCGCGGTCGTTCGGCGCATCCAATGTGCAGCTGATCATGGAGCGGCTCGGCGGGGGCGGGCATCAGACAATGGCGGCGGCTCAGCTGGAAAGCTCGAGCTTTGACGATGCAAAAACCCGTTTGATTGCCGCGCTCGACGAGTATCTCGCCGATGTGTAAGGAGGGATCGACAATGAATTATCCCGACAGAGAAACAGCCGAGTGGCTGCTTTGCGAGGGCGAGCGGATGAACCCGGGAGGCTGGGGGATTCACAGTCGGCTTGCCGCGCAGTGCGCCGAGATCATCGCGGAGAATGCGGGAATGGACGCGGAAAAAGCTTATTCTCTCGCTTTGCTTCACGATATCGGCAGGCGCTTCGGCAGGAGCAATCAGCGCCACACGTTCGACGGCTACCGCTTCATGAGCGAGCAAGGCTGGGAGGAGTCGGCGAAAATCTGCCTGACCCACTCCTATATCCTGAAAACACAGGGTGAAATGCTCGGCGAGAACGACCTTTTGCCCGATGAGAGCCGCTTTGTCGACGATTATATCCGAAACGCCGTTTACGATGATTACGATAAGCTGATGCAGCTGTGCGACTATCTTTCGCACCCCGGCGGAATCTGCACGCTGGAGCGGCGGATGGTGGATGTGGCATTGCGATACGGCTTTAACGAGTTGACGGTTCCGCGCTGGGCAAAGACGTTTGAACTGAAATCTCTTTTTGATAAAAAATGCGGACGCAGTATTTATTCACTGCTTCCGATCAAGCTTGCATAAACGGCAGGCTGAATCCTATACAATTAACCGCAGACCGATATAACGAAAGGATGAACCGCAATGAAGGTTATTTTTCAACAGGACGTCAAGGGCGTAGGCAAAAAAGGAGAGCTGAAAAACGTATCCGACGGATACGCCCGCAACTTTTTACTGCCGAAGGGGCTGGCTATCGAGGCCACCGCGCAGGCAATGAACGATTATAACAACAAGAGCGCCGCCGCCGCGCATCATAAGTCGGAGGAGATCAAGCTTGCCAAGGAGCAGGCGCAGAGACTCGAGGGGCAGATCGTTAAGCTCTCCGCCAAAGCGGGCGAGAACGGCAGGCTGTTCGGCGCGGTTACCACCAAGGAAATCGCCGCTTTGCTGACTAAGCAGTTCGGCTTTGCGGTCGATAAGCGCAAAATTACCGCGCCCGACATCAAGGAGCTGGGCAGCTACAATATCGAGGTCAAAACCTATCAGGGAGTGAGCGCAAAGGTAACGGTGGCGGTTATTCCCGAATAATATTCCAAAAGGCAAGAATGTGAAATGAGAGGATAATTGTTAATGGCAGACAATGAACTTCTGAACACCGAAGGCGGCCTTTTGCCGTTTTCGCTCGAAGCGGAGCAGGCGGTGCTCGGCTCGGTGCTGATCGACCCGTCGTGCGTCGTGACGCTGGCGGATATTCTGAAAGCGGATAACTTTTATCTGCCCCAGCACGTGGCGATCTACAATATCATCTGGGATATGTACAGTATGTCCAAGCCGATCGACCCCGTTACCGTGCTTGAGGAGCTGAAAAAGCAGGGCGTTTATGATGACGCGGGCGGAAAGTCGTATCTTTTGCAGCTGGCGCAGGGCGTGCCGACTACCGCGAATGTGGAGTCATACGCCAATATCATCAAGGAAAAGTATTATGTCCGCTCGCTGATACTGGCGGCGAGAGAGATCATCAGCAGTGCGTCGAATGCCGATGTGGACGCAAATCTGCTGCTCGACCGCGCCGAGCAGAGCATTTATGAGATCCGCCAAGGCCGAGAAAACGGAGGGCTTAAAAGCCTCCGCGAGGTCATCACCGGCGAAACGATGGACCGAATCGACAAGCTTTCGCACGAGGAAACGCGGGCGGAGTTTGAGGGGATTTCGACCGGATTTTCGGGCATTGACCGCATGACGACGGGGCTGCATAAGTCCGATCTGATCATTCTCGGCGCGCGCCCCGGTATGGGTAAAACGAGTATGGCGCTGAACCTTGCCGCGAATGTGGCAAGCAGGGAGGATAAGCCGACCGTTTGCATCTTCTCGCTGGAAATGACCCGCGAGCAGTTAGCCGAGCGCCTGATCGCCAACGAGGCGTCGATCGTTTCGACCAAGCTGCGTACCGGTCAGCTCGACGGCGACGAGTGGAAGCGGTTTGCGCAGGCGTGCGATCTGCTTTCCAACACCAATATTTATCTGGATGAAACCTCGAATATCACCGTGCCCGAGATCAAGGCGCGGCTTCGCAGAATGAGAAAGGTCGATCTGGTTATCATCGACTATCTCGGACTGATGCATTCGAGCAAGGAATACAACGGCAACCGCGCGCTGGAAATGGCGGAAATTACGCGCAATCTCAAAATCATGGCGAAAGAGCTGATGGTTCCCGTCATCGCCTGCGCTCAGCTGAACCGCGGCACTGAGGCCAAAGGCAAGTCTCACCGACCGGCGCTGTCCGATCTGCGTGATTCGGGCTCCATCGAGCAGGACGCCGATTCCTGCTGGTTTTTGTACCGCGAAATGTATTATGCCAGCGATTCGGGCAACCCCGAGGAGCTGGACAATACCAAGGCGGAGTGCATCATCGCCAAAAACCGTCACGGCGAGGTCGGAACCGTTTATCTGCACTGGGACGGTCAGTTTACGCGGTTCACGACCCCCGCGTATATTCGTGAAGAAGAATGAAAAACGAACTGCTTGACCGTGTGGCAAACACGATGCGGGAATATGATATGCGCCCGATGAGCGGCAAAATTTTGATCGCGCTGTCGGGCGGCGCGGATTCGGTCGCGCTCACCCATATGCTGATCGCGCTGTCGCCGCGGCTGAAGCTGGAGCTTTTTGCTGTGCATCTCAATCACAATCTGCGCGGCGAGGAGTCGGCGAGGGACGAGCGGTTTGTTCGCGACTTTTGTAAGCGGCTGTCGATTCCGCTCACTGTTTACAGCGAGGATATCGCCGCGGGCGCGGCGGACAGCCGCAGGGGAATCGAAGAATACGCCCGCGAGCGGCGGTATGCGCTGTTCGGCGCGCTGGCTGAGGAAACGGGGGCGTATCTTGCCACTGCGCATCACCTGAACGACGTCGCCGAAACGCTGATCTTCAACATTTCCCGCGGGTGCGGAATC
>JBJEQI010000008.1:7341-19353 GCA_051881675.1 Acutalibacteraceae bacterium | reverse complement strand
GATCTTCTCGGCAGTACCGTCCGCGATCTTTTCATCGAGGAACTTGTTGAACTCGTCGACAACGTCGGAGCCTTTTCTGAAGCCGACGCCGTAAACCTCGTCGGTCAGACCGATCGATGTAACAAGGTTGGCATAGGATGTTCCCTCACCGATCGTGGAAACAGCCATCAGATAGTCGATGATCGCAGCGTCGGAGGTGCCGGCGGCAACCTCTTTGAGCGTATCCGACTGAGCGTTCAGCTCGGTGAACTTGAAGCCGTTTGCCTCAGCGGCTTCCTTGCCGGCGGAACCGCCCTCAACAGCGAAATTAAGCGATTTCATGCTCTCAATCGTTGTATACTTATCCGCCTTATCTTTCGGCAGAATAACGACCTGCTGGTTATTGAAATACGCTTTTGAGCAAGCCATGGAGCTCTTGACCTCATCGGTCAGGGTCATGCCGTTCCACGCGCAGTCGATGCTCTTGGAATCCAGCTCGAAAATCTTATTTTTCCATTCGATCTCGGCAAACTCAACTTCAACGCCGATATACTTTCCAAATTCTTTTGCCAGATCCGCGTCAAAACCGATCCACTCGCCGTTTTCATCCTTATAATCCATCGGCGCAAAATCGGTAACGGCAACAACGAGCTTGCCCTTTTCCTTGATGTAGTCGAGGTCGCCGGTGTCCTTTTTCTCACCGCATGAAGAGAAAAGCGCCGCGCAGCCGAAAATCATAACGGCGGCAAGCATAAGAGAAATCCATTTTTTCATACATATTCACTCCTGTATTAACGTTTTACTATGCTAAAGTGTTACTATGATAACACATAATTGTGCATTTGTCAAGGGGGTTGACGCAATTATTGAAAAAATATCCGTAAATGTTGTTATCGGGCGAAAATAGCGATAAAAATGCCCGAACGCCGATGTGGCATTCGGGCAAATCTTATAACAATTTCAGGCAAAGCGGATTACATGAGCTTGCCGGGGTTTACTTTCACGCCGGGGCCCATAGTGGTTGCGAGCGAGCAGGATTTAATATACTGACCCTTAGCCGCTTCAGGCTTAGCCTTAACGATAGCAGCCAGAAGAGTATCAAAGTTCTCTTTCAGCTTCTGATCGCCGAACGAAACCTTGCCGATTACGCAATGGATGATGTTCGACTTATCCAGACGGTACTCGATTTTACCGGCTTTCGCTTCCTCGACTGCTTTCGCAACATCAACGGTAACGGTACCCGCTTTGGGGCTGGGCATCAGTCCGCGCGGACCGAGGACCTTACCGAGACGACCGATGGTAGCCATCATGTCGGGGGTTGCGATGACAACGTCGAAATCCATGAAGCCTTCGTTCTGGATTTTTGCAGCGAGATCAGCGTCGCCGACATACTCAGCGCCGGCTGCTCTGGCGGCGTCTGCCTTGTCACCCTTAGCGAAAACGCAGACCTTTACGCTTTTACCGGTTCCGTTCGGAAGAACGACAGCGCCGCGAACCTGCTGGTCAGCGTGACGCGAATCAACGCCCAAACGAACATGAATCTCAACCGATTCATCGAATTTTGCTGTTTTTGATTTAATAGTGAGCGCGATTGCTTCCTCGGGATCATAAAGCTTCGATCTCTCGATCAGCTTTGCGCTGTCCATATACTTTTTACCGTGTTTCAATTTCATTTACCTCCCAATTCGTGGTGATGCGGAAATTTCCTCCCACATGGGGATCAGTCGACCACTTCGACGCCCATGCTTCTCGCTGTACCTGCAATCATAGAGATTGCGGAGTCAATGCTCGCCGCGTTCAGGTCGGGCATTTTGATTTCAGCGATCTTTTTGAGCTGATCCTTAGTGATCTTGGCAACCTTGTTCTTGTTCGGCTCGCCGCTTGCCTTTTCGATGTTGCATTCCTTTTTGATCAGGACTGCTGCGGGCGGAGTCTTGGTAACAAAGGTGAACGAACGGTCTGCATAGACTGTAATAACTACAGGTATGATCATACCTACATCGTTCTTGGTGCGTTCATTGAATTCCTTGGTAAATGCCATAATGTTGACACCGTGCTGACCGAGTGCCGGACCGACAGGCGGTGCAGGTGTAGCTTTACCGGCAGGAATCTGCAGTTTGATATAACCGGTTACTTTCTGAGCCATGACTCATCTTCCTTCCTTGTGCTTTTCGCACAAATAAAATATACGTGGTTTGAGCAAAACAAACAACCGCACGCGCTGAAAATCAGGGAGTGCTGAGTCGCCGTTTCTCCCACAGGGAGTCATCTGTAAGGATGTCCCCAAGGCACTTTCGTCCTATATATAATGTGCGGCGGTAAGGCCGCAGATTACCGTAGAATTAAACTCTCTCGATCTGGGTAAGCTCCAGCTCGGCGGGAGTTTCTCTTCCGAACATCGAAATCATTACGCGAACGTAATTCTCGTCGGTATTGATCTCGTCGACCACACCGGTGAAGCCCTCGAGCGGGCCGTCGGTGATCTTGACGCTGTCGCCGATCTGATACGGCAGAACGACCTCGTGCGTTTCAACGCCAAGCGCCTCTACCTCCTCGTCGGACAGCGGAACAGGAGCTGTTGAAGACGCGCCTACAAAACCGGTAACACCGCGGATGTTTCTAACGATGAACCACGTTTCATCGGTTACGATCATCTTGACCAAAACATATCCCGGGAAGATCTTTCGCTCGACCTCGCGAGTTTTGTTTTCAGTCACCTCGGTGACCTTTTCGGTAGGGATTCTGACCTCAAATATCAAATCCTGAAGCCGGCGGTTTTCAACGATCTTTTCGATGTTTTCCGCAACCTTGTTTTCATAGCCCGAATAGGTATGAATAACATACCACTTGCCTTCGTTCTCTGACATTGAAGCATTCATCTCCTTTCAGCCTGTGTCATTAATAAAAATTCTGTTGGGGGCGACTCGCGCTGCCCCAAGCGCCGAAGCAGTGATTATTTCACAATCAGATTGAACAATTGTGAAAGACCGAAATCAAGAAGCCAGATAAACGCACCGATCACGACGCACATGATCACAACGATGATCACGTTTTTAACAACTGTGCCGCGCGACGGCCAAACGATCTTTTTGATCTCGCTCTTATAATCCTTGAAGAAGTTGATGATACGCTTGAAGATCGGAAGTTTTGCGCCTTTGGAATCCAATACTTCTGCGTAGTCGGCAACGAACATCGTAACAACCGCAAGAACAAACACAACAATCGCGCCGATAAACGCCAAGGTAACCGCAGGCTGCCTGGTGATCATGCTGTTGGTGATGTTGGTAACGGGGGATGTTCTGACATCAAATCTGGTGGTATAGGTGGGAACGCAGTAAAGCACAAACATATTGATCATGAGCAGCAGCGATGAACCTGCGGCCCAATATTTCAGCCGTTTGAACTTAAAGCAGTTCATAATCACAAAAACCGCGGTGATAATCGCGAGCAAAAACGCCGTGATATACCATGACGATTTATATGTGACATAATTCTGACCGCCCACGGTCTGCGATGAACCGAACATCACCTGAATACCGGTGAGCGTGTAGAAACCCTTGATAACGTAGAAGTCGAAGAAGAAAAACAACGCGGTTGCAACTGCCGACACGGCGGTCAGCACCTTACAAGTGTAAGATAGCGCTTTGATATTTTTCATTTTTCCTCCCCCTTACTTCGTTTCCTTGTGAAGGGTGTGTTTTTTGCAGAATCTGCAATACTTGTTCATCTCAAGTCTGTCAGGGTCATTCTTTTTGTTTTTGACCGTGTCATAATTGCGCTGTTTGCACTCTGTGCAAGCCAAAGTAATCTTTACTCTCATGACGGCACCTCCATTTTATTTTCGGAAATTTTTGCCTCCCTCACAGGTCATTTTCGGCGCACAAAAAAAGACCTCATTAGAGGTAATATAACTATACCACACATTTTTCGGATAGTCAAGCATTTTTTAAAAATAATGGCAAACCGAGGCAAAAACAGTCAGCGTCCGCCGCCGAAGTCTCCCGCAGTTCGGAGAAAATTCGGCGGCAAACTGCCGATTTTTTGATAATGATTATGCAACAGGGCTCGGCGATCACTGCTCCGCCTTATTCTTATCGTTCAGGATGCGGCTCAGTTCCTCCATAAAGGAATTAATATCCTTAAACTTGCGGTAAACCGAAGCATAGCGGACATACGCGACGTCGTCGATGCCCTTCAGCTGCTCCATGACCAGCTCGCCGATATACTGCGAAGTGACCTCGCGGTCCAGGGAATTTTGCAGCACGGCTTCGATATTGTCAACCGCTTTTTCCAGCATCTCCGCCGAAACCTCGCATCCCTCGCTTGCCTTGAGCATACCGCCCAGCACCTTGGAACGGCTGAACTGCTGGCGGGTATTATCCTTTTTGACAACGATGATCGGGAAGCTCTCAATGACCTCATAGGTCGTAAATCTTCCCTTGCATTCCAGACATTCGCGGCGGCGGCGGATTCTGGTTCCCTCGTCGGTGGGACGGGAATCGATAACCTTGCTTTCGGTGTAACTGCAAAACGGGCATTTCATAGTAATGGCTCCTTCCTGCGCATAGCAGACAGATCGGGAAATATTAAACTCATCTTCCAACTATTTTACATTTAAATACGGTAATATATATGGTAAAATACAAGCAAAAGGAGGCGCGGACGGATGAATCAAACCAACCGAATCGCATGGGAACTGATGCTGGCGGGCATCATCGCCGCCATACTGCTGTTCACCGTCAGCCTGATTTTGGGCGCTGTGCAAAAGGATCTCGCTGCCGCCAATTACTTCGCCGGATGCGGACTTCGGGTGCTTGTCCTTTTCGGGTACATATCGCTCGGCACGGCGATCGCACGGCTGATCCTGCAAAGGCGCGGTGAACAATAAGCAGTTTAAGGGAGCGAAAATTCGCTCCCTTTTTCTTTTACATACTCTCGGGCGCGGATATTTTCAGCATACCGAGCACATTCTCCAGCACCTGCTTCACAGCGCCGCAAAGCGCGAGCCGCGCGACACGGATGTCCTCGGGCGCGGTCTTGACGGGGCAGGCGTTATAGAACTTGTGGAACAGCGTGGCAAGCTCGATCGCATATCGGGTGACCAGCGCGGGGTTGCAGTCCTTCGCCGCTTCGATGATCACGCCGGTGAGCGAGGCGATATAGCGAATCAGCTCGCGCTCTTCCGGCTCTGTGAGCAGAGCAAGGTGCGCGCCGTCCAGCGCTTTCGGCGCAAATCCGTCGGATTTCAGATTGCGAATCATCGAGCAAATTCTCGCATGAGCATACTGCACATAATAAACAGGGTTGTTGGAATCCTCCGCCACCGCGAGATCGATATCAAACTCAAGATGGCTGTTCGGCTCGCGGAGGTTGAAGAACATACGCGCCGCGTCGATCGGCACTTCATCCAGAAGCGTCGACAGCGTGATCGCCTTGCCCGAGCGCTTGGACAGCTTATAGGTTTCGCCGTCTTTCACCAGGCGAACCATCTGCATGATGATCGGTTTGATTCTGTCCGGCTCGATTCCGAGCGCCATGAGCGCGCCGCGCATACGCGGAATATATCCGTGATGATCGGCGCCGAGAACGTCGATCGCGACGTCATAGCCGCGGACGACCAGCTTATTATAATGATAGGCAATATCGGGAACAAAATAGGTCGGAATGCCGTTGGCTCTGACCAGCACTCTGTCTTTTTCCTCGTCAAACGCGGTCGAACGGAACCAAAGCGCACCGTCTTTTTCATAGGTATAGCCGCTCGCGCGCAGCTTTTCGATCACATCGGCAACCGCGCCCGACTCATGAAGCGAGCTTTCCTTAAACCATGTATCGTAGGTGATGCGGTACTTTTCAAGGTCGTCGTGCAGCCCCTGAATGTTGATCGGCAGCGCAAAATCGCACAGCGCCGTGCGGCGCTCCTCGCTGTCGGCATTCACATATTTATCGCCGTGGATTTCGGCGAAATGCTTGGCGTGATTGATGATGTCCTCGCCGAGATACGCGTCCTCGGGAATCTCGACCGAATCATCGAAAAGCTGGAGATACCGCGCCTCCAGACTGGTTTTGAACTTTTCAATCTGGTTGCCCGCGTCGTTGATATAAAACTCGCGCGAAACATAATACCCCGCCGCCGAAAGCACCGAGCAGAGCGCGTCGCCCAGCGCGCCGCCGCGCGCATTGCCGATGTGCATCGGCCCCGTGGGGTTAGCGGAAACATATTCCACCAGAATCTTCTTGCCCTTGCCGTAATCCGAGCGGCCGTACTGCGTGCCGCGCGCAAAAACATCGTTGACGATCTCGCCGTAATACTCGCCCGACAGGCGGAAATTGATAAAGCCGGGACCCGCGATCTCAACGGAGCTTAAAAACGTGCCATCCAGACAGATGTTCTCGCAGATCGCCGCGGCGATCTTGGCGGGAGCGGCGCGGAATACGCGCGCGGATTGCAGCGCAATATTCGCCGCATAGTCCCCGTGCGAACGGTCGGCGGGAATTTCCACGGTATACTCGGGAAGCGGCGCATCTGCCAAAAGACCGCCCTCGATTGCGCGGGCAACGGCGTCCCCGATCACCTTTTTGATCTGTTCTTCAACCTTGAAAACTAAATTAGACATAGAGATTTCTCCTTAAACAATTCTCTGTATTCATCCGTCAACTGTCAAAATCAGCGCTGTTTTGATCTTTACAGACAGTAAAGCTTATGCGTATGTTGAACTCCATCGGCTCATCCGAGAGGTCGGGCAATATGTAGTTCAGCCGAATCTCTCCCGCCGAGCCGCTAAAGGACCAGTCGCCCCTTTTGCCGATCACCGAAAACGGGGTTTCGCCCATGACGCCGGAGGTGCGGCACCCGCTCATCACAGACAGCCTGTGATCGGACGCGCCGCCGCTTCGGAGGATATGCACCGTCTTTTTCCCCTGCTTTTCGTCCAGCTTCAGCGAGGTTTTCACGCCGCCGCTGTCCGTATATTGCACAAGCCTTGAGCCGCCGAGCGTTTTCATCACACCGACAAACTCATCCCGCTGCATTTCGCCGCAGACAAAGCTTGACAAATTCACTTTCACCCGCTGTGCGCTGCCCGCGCTACCACTATCCGATCGCAACACGGGACACCTCGCCGTCGAACCCGCCGCGGAAAAACAGATCGGCGGTTTTGCGGAATCCGTCGGGGCAATCGGTCACATAAAACCGAGCGGTGCGACTGCCGCCGCTGCTGAGCATATCGGACTGCCGAAGCAGTCTTGCGCACTCGTCCGCCGCCGCCTTTCCCGCGCTGATCAGCGTAACCCCCTCGCCCATCACGCGGGCGATCGTCCCCGATAAAAGCGGGAAATGGGTGCACCCGAGAATGAGCGTATCCACGCCGAAATCACGTATGGCGGTGAGATACCGCCGCGCGGCGATCAGGGCAAGCTCGTCATCGGGGTCGATATAGCCATTTTCCACGATCGGAACAAACAGCGGACAGTCGACCGAGATGATCTCAAACGACGGATTGATCGCGCGAAGCGCCCGCTCATAAGAGCCGCTGCGAATGGTGGCGGAGGTTCCCGTCACCCCGATGCGCCCGCTCGCCGTAGCAGCAGCGGCGGCTCTCGCCGCAGGCTCCACCACCCCGAGAAACGGAACGCCGAGATTCTCGCCCGTATCGGCGGCAACGGAGCTGACCGTTCCACAGGCGGCGATGATCATTTTAACGTCTTTGGAGAGCAGAAACGCCTCGTCCTGACGGGCATACCTGCTGACGGTTTCGCGACTTTTGGTGCCGTAAGGCACCCGACCGGTATCGCCCAGATATTCAATACTTTCGTTCGGAAGAATACTCATCAGCTCGCGAACCGTGCTGAGTCCTCCCAGCCCCGAATCAAAAACACCGATAGGGCGGTTATCCATTAAAGCCTCACACCTTCAACATTTATAAACAATTACCCATAATAATGTTATTTTACCACACTTTTTCAAAAGAAACAAGTGACAAGAACGATTTTTTTGAATATTTTATAGTATAAATCCAAAACGAAAGGCGGAATACAATGAAAAATACCGATACCTTATCATGCAAAAACGCCGAAAACGGCGAAATCGACCGCACGGCTTTTATACGTTATAAATCAGTCATTGCCGAGCTGATGAAAATATCCTACCGCATCGAAGCGCGGTATACCGATCGGGCGAAGCTGCGAAAATACGCATGGCGGCTCGCCGAGCGGCTGCTCGGTGAGGCTGACCGCGCCGAAAACTGCCACGGGTGCGAGCGCTTCTGCGTGCTGGCGAAGATCACCGAAAACGGCTATGAATATCTCGGTTGCGACGCGCAAAACGGCTGTGAGATCATCGCGATCGACGACGAATACGGCGCGGTGGCGGATGAGGTCATGTCCATCATCAAAAACGAGGCGGTCAGCCGCAATATCGACATTATCTGCTGTTACAACCCGTTTTTGCAGTGCCTCGAGCGCATTATTATCGGCGGCACCCACACCGCTGTCTGCCGCTCGAGCAAATTCTGCCGCGTCGGCGGCGCTGCCAAGCGGATTCATGCACAGCGGTTTTGCGACAAGCAGCTACTCGCCGCACACAGGCAGTCGCTGAGATTCAACGACCGTATCATCAAAGAACTGTTGCCCAATTGTCACCAAAATATCAAATAGCGGTTGACAATTGGAGGAATCTATCGTAAAATCAAGGATGTAATTTGCAAATTTACAAAAAAGGCAGGATCATCAATGTCGATCAAATCGGATATTCTGAGTCTGCTGACCTCCCGCCCCGGGGAATATTTTTCGGGCGAGGAGATCGGCAGACAGCTGTATTGCAGTCGAAATGCGGTCTGGAAAGCGATCAATTCGCTTAAAAGTGAGGGCTACGAGATCAGCGCGGTCACCAACAAAGGCTACGCGCTGATCGGCGGCGATATCTTCACCGCCGAAAGCATCGGTCGCTATCTCAAACGCCCGATCACCCTGCATATGCAGGACAGCGTGACCTCGACCAACGACGTGTTAAAGGCGCTTGCCGAGCAGGGCGAAGCCGCCCCCGCGGCAGTCATTGCCAACCGCCAGACCAAGGGCAAGGGCAGGCTCGGTCGCTCGTTTTTTGCGCCGCTCAGCGGCATTTACATCAGCATTCTGCTGCGGCCGAAATTCTCCGCTTCGCAGTCGCTGATGATCACGACCGCGGCGGCAACGGCGGTCTGCACGGCGGTCAGCCGCGTATGCGGCAAGGAGTGCGGCATCAAGTGGGTCAACGACGTATTCTTCGGCGGGCTGAAAATCTGCGGCATACTGACCGAGGCTTCGATCGACTTTGAAACGGGCGGTCTGCAATACGCCGTGCTCGGCACGGGCATCAATCTCGCGCAGCCGAAAGGCGGCTTCCCGCCCGAGCTGGTCGGCATAGCGGGCGCGCTCTATGACGCCGTTCCGAGGGAGGGCGACATCAAAAACCGCCTGACCGCCGAATATATCAACGCCTTTTTCGATATTTACGAAAGCCTGCCCGACAGCCGCTATATGGAGGAATATAAAAAGCGCTCCATCGTGATCGGGCGGCGCGTCAACGTGATCAAAAACGGCGAGCAAATCCCCGCAAAGGCGCTGGATATTGACGACAGCGCGCGGCTGCTCGTGCAATATGACAGCGGCGAAACCGCCGCGCTGCAAACGGGCGAGATCAGCATACGGCTGACCGACAGCTGACCGCTTCCGTGCAAATCCAAAGCAAAAGGAATCTGAAAAATGGAAAATACATCGAATAAAACAAACAACAATTCCGGCACCGTGCTGATGATGACCTTGGTGGCAATGTTTGCCGCCGTCGGCGCGGTCACCTCGTGGATATCCATCCCCCTGCCCTCGGGCATACCCGTCACGCTCCAGACCTTCGGCATCGCGCTGATCGGCTACACCCTCGGCTGGAAATACGGTCTGCTCTCGGTCGCGGTCTATATCGTGCTCGGCGCGATCGGCGTTCCCGTATTTTCGGGATTTAAGAGCGGGCTCGGCACGATCCTCGGTCCGACCGGCGGATTCATTATCGGATTTTTATTTCTGGCGGCGCTCTGCGGCGTTTGTCGGCTCGGCGTGTTCCGCAAAAACCGCGCGGTCAATATCGCCGCCGCGGTCGTTTTCGGGCTGCTCGGATTGGCGGCGACCCACTTGCTCGGAACATTGCAGTTCATGTATCTGCAAAACATTACCTTCGTGCAGGCGGCGCTGACCGTTTCGGTCGGCTATCTCATCAAGGACATCGTTTCGGTCATCGCGGCATATTTCCTGTCGCTCGCCGCCGTCGGGCTGATCGAGAAAATCAGCCGCCGAAAAATATAACCGCTCGCGGCGCAGTCCCGCGCGGACTTTCCCGATACCTATTTTGAATAAATATTTATGAATGAAGAGCCGAAAGCCGATCAAAAGCTTTCGGCTCTCGGCTTTTCCGACGTTAATCGCGCGCAATATTTGCATAAAATGCCGCCCTCGGACCGCAAAATTCACAAAATACTGCATAAAAATACCTGTTTATTAATAATTATGCAGAAAGTTTGCATATTCATGCATTTGCGCTTGACATTTTGCACCCATGGTGTATAATACTATATGTTCAATATATGACGGAAGGAAACTGAAAAAAATGGCTGACAAGAAAGACATCAAAAAAGTAGTACTCGCCTACTCGGGCGGACTGGATACATCCATCATCATCCCGTGGCTGAAAGAGAATTACAACAACTGCGAGGTTGTTGCGGTTTCGGGCGACGTGGGGCAGAAATCCGAGCTGGAGGGCCTTGAGGAAAAAGCGATCAAAACAGGCGCTTCCAAGCTCTATGTTATGGACCTCACCAAAGAGTTTATCGAAGATTATATCTTCCCGACCATGAAGGCAGGCGCTGTTTACGAGGGCGATTATTTGCTCGGCACCTCTTTCGCGCGTCCGCTGATCGCCAAAAGGCTCGTTGAGATTGCCAAAAAAGAGGGCGCCGACGCTATCTGCCACGGCTGCACGGGCAAGGGCAACGATCAGGTTCGCTTCGAGCTGGCTATCAAGGCGTTCGCTCCCGATATGCCGATCATCGCTCCCTGGAGAATTTGGGACATCAAATCGCGCGACGAGGAGATCGACTATGCCGAGGCGCATAACATCCCGCTCAAAATCAACCGCGAAACCAACTATTCCAAGGATAAAAACATCTGGCATCTTTCGCATGAGGGTCTGGATCTCGAAGATCCCGCAAACGAGCCTCAGTATAACAAGCCCGGCTTCCTCGAAATGGGCGTTTCCCCCGAAATGGCTCCCGACAAGCCGACCTATGTTACCCTGAAGTTTGAAAAGGGCAACCCTGTTGACATCGACGGCGTAACCGATTCGGTCGAAATGATCGAGTATCTGAATAAAGTCGGCGGCGAAAACGGCATCGGTCTTGCCGATCTGGTGGAAAACCGTCTTGTCGGCATGAAGTCGCGCGGCGTTTACGAAACTCCCGGCGGAACGATTCTCTACCGCGCGCATCAGGTGCTGGAAACGATCACGCTGGACAAAGCCACCCAGCACTATAAAGAGCTGATCTCGAAAAAATATGCCGAGATCGTTTACGACGGTCAGTGGTTCACTCCGCTCAGAGAAGCGCTCGACGCTTTCGTTGAATCGACGCAGAAAACCGTCAGCGGCGAAGTAAAGCTTAAACTTTATAAAGGTAATATCATCAACGCGGGCGTTACCTCCCCGTATTCTCTCTATGACCCCGAGGTAGCAACATTCGATGAGGATGAAGTTTACGACCAGAAAGACTCTGCGGGCTTTATCAATCTGTTCGGCCTGCCGATCAAGGTAGGCGCCAAGCTGAAGGAGAAAAACGGAGAGCTGTAATCCGACCGATACGGATGCAAAGCCGGGCGCACCGCTCGGCTTTTTCGGCTGTGATACAGCTGTTTATCACAACGTGATGATCACTGTGTGAGCATCACGCATGATCCTCACAATGACAATAGATTTAAGGAGCAGCAAGCATGAAACTATGGGCAGGCAGATTCAAAAGT
>JBJEQI010000008.1:0-7241 GCA_051881675.1 Acutalibacteraceae bacterium | reverse complement strand
ACAATAGATTTAAGGAGCAGCAAGCATGAAACTATGGGCAGGCAGATTCAAAAGTGAAATCGATCAGAAGACCAACGATTTCAATTCGTCGATCTCGTTCGATCGGCGCATGATTGCCGAGGATATAAAGGGCTCTGTGGCGCACGCCGCCATGCTCGGCGCGCAGGGCATTATTGCGCAGACCGAGTCGGACAAAATCATCGCGGGTCTTGAGTCCATTCTCGCCGATCTGCAATCGGGCGCGCTGAGCGTCGATATGACTGCGGAGGACGTGCATACTTTCATTGAAGCGGAACTGACCCGCCGCGTGGGCGACAGCGGCAAACGGCTTCATACCGCCCGCAGCCGCAACGATCAGGTTGCGCTGGATATTCGCCTGCACCTGCTCGGCGAAACCGACAGAATCAGCGCTTCCATCCGATCGCTCATCGGCATCCTCCTCGATAAAGCGGAGGAGCACGCCGATACGATCATGCCCGGCTACACCCATTTGCAGCGTGCGCAGCCGATTACGTTCGGGCATCATCTGATGGCGTATGCCAATATGCTGACCCGCGACCTCGATCGCCTTGCCGACTGCAAAAAGCGCATGGCGATCTCCCCCCTCGGCTCGGGCGCCCTTGCGGGCACCACCTACCCGCTCGACCGCGAGTTGGTTGCCGAAAAGCTCGGGCTGTCGGGCGTTACCTCGAACAGTCTTGACGGCGTGTCCGACCGCGATTTTGTCATCGAGCTGCTCTCGGCAATCTCGATCGTCATGGTGCATCTCTCCCGTTTTGCCGAGGAGATCATCCTCTGGTGCAGCTGGGAGTTCAAATTCATCGAGCTGGACGACGCGTTTTCCACCGGATCGTCGATCATGCCGCAGAAAAAGAATCCCGATATTGCCGAGCTTGTCCGCGGAAAATCGGGCAGAGTGTTCGGTGATTTGATGACCATGCTAACCGTGATGAAAGGCATCCCGCTGGCTTACAACAAAGATATGCAGGAGGACAAGGAGTGCGTGTTCGACGCGGTCGATACCGTGATTATCTGCACCGATACCTTCGCCGCCATGCTGAACACCATGCGGGTGAACAAGGATACCATGCGCGCCGCCGCCGCCAAAGGCTTTATCAACGCAACCGACTGTGCCGATTATCTCGTGTATAAGGGTCTGCCCTTCCGCGACGCCTACAAGGCGGTCGGAACGCTGGTTGCGCTGTGCATCGACAAAAATTACACCCTCGAAACGCTCCCGATCGCCGAATACAAGGCGATCTGCGACAGCTTTGACGAGGATGTTTATGAAGCGATTTCGCTGGATAACTGTGTAGCGAAGCGGCTGGTCAAGGGCGGTCCCGCGCCCGAGCGCGTGCGTGCGGAAATCAAAAGCATGCGGGACGCGCTGAAAGTTTGAAATTGCGGTTATGCCGACCGTTTTCATACGAAAAAATTACGAAATCATCAATACTATCCTCTTTAGAACTTAAAGGAGCCAATGTTTATGGATACCATTAAAGCCGCCGTCGTCGGCGCAACGGGATACGCGGGAGCGGAGCTTGTGCGCCTGCTTTACAGCCATCCCGCCGCCCGCGTGACGGGATTCGGTTCAAAATCATTCGAAGGGAAGCCGCTGTCGGAGGTGTTCCCATCATTCAGGGGCTTCTGCGACGAGCCGTGCGTTGCCAACGAGCAGGCGATCCTCGGCGCGGACGTTGTTTTCGCCGCCCTGCCCCACGGTCTGTCCGAGCCTTTGGCGCAAACCTGCCTGAAAGCGGGTCAGAAGTTCATCGACCTCGGCGCGGATTTCCGCCTTGAAAACGAGGAGGACTACGAAAAATGGTACGATAAGCCGTTCGATCTTCCCGCGCTGCACGCGTCGGCGGTTTACTGTATCCCCGAGCTTTTTAGAAAAAATGCAGCGGGCACCTCGATCATCGCCAATCCCGGCTGCTACCCCACCACCGCGGCGCTGGGGCTTTTCCCCGCGCTGGAGTGCGGAATGGTCGCGACCGACGGAATCATTATCGACTCCAAATCCGGCGTGACGGGCGCGGGGCGCGGTCTTTCGCAGACAACTCACTATCCCGACTGCAACGAGGCGTTCTCGCCCTATAAAATAGCCGTTCACCGCCACACTCCCGAGATCGAGCAGTCGCTCTCTCACGCGGCGGGCAAGCCGGTCACCGTTACCTTTGTGCCGCACCTTCTGCCGGTGAATCGCGGCATCGTCTCCACTATCTATGCCAAAATCTGCGGCACCGTTTCGCTGCATGACATCTATGCCGCATATGAGGAAAAATATAAGGACGAGCAGTTTGTTCGCCTGCTGCCGCTCGGCGCGGTCGCCAATCTGCGCAATGTAAAATATACCAATATGTGCGAAATCTCGTTGCACATCGACGAGCGGACAAACACGCTGATCGTCGTTTCGACGATCGACAATATGGTCAAAGGCGCGGCAGGTCAGGCGATTCAGAATATGAATCTGATCTTCGGTCTGCCCGAGGAAACAGGGCTGACCCTCGTTCCGCCCGCGTTTTAAGCGCTCCTGCGGCGGATCATGCGTTATCTCACGGAAAGGAACTATTCCCCATGGAACTGAAAACAAGCGGCGGAGTCACCGCCGCAAAGGGCTTTACAGCGAGCGGCATACACTGCGGCATCCGCAAAAATAAAGAGAAAAAAGATCTGGCGATGTATTATTGCCCGCACATCTGCACCGCCGCCGCCGTTCACACGCAAAACAAGGTGATCGGCGCGCCGAACACCGTCACGCGGGAGAATCTGTCAAACGGGCGCGCACAGGCGATGATCTGCAACAGCGGCATTGCCAACACCTGCGCCGCCGACGGCATCGAAAAGGCGCGGGCAATGTGCCGCATCGCCGCCGACGCGCTGGGCATCAGCGAAAACGACGTGATCGTCGGCTCCACGGGAGTGATCGGGCCGTCCATTGATCTTGCTCCGATTGAGGGCGGCATTGGCACGCTGGTCGGCAGCCTCAGCACCGACGGAACCGCCGCCGCCGAAGCGATCATGACCACCGATACCCATTCCAAAACCGTCGCCGTTACCTTTGAAATCGGCGGCAAGCCGTGCGTCATCGGCGGTATGGCGAAGGGCAGCGGTATGATCATGCCGAATATGGCGACCATGCTCTGCTTTTTGACCACCGACGTCAAAATTTCCGCCGACATGCTCAAAAAAGCGCTGTCCGACACCGTCGCGGACACTTTTAACATGGTGTCGGTCGACGGAGATACCTCGACCAACGATATGTGCAGCATAATGGCCTCGGGCGACGCGGGCAACGACGAGATCACTGCCGACGGCGCGGAATATACACTGTTTTGCGGCGCGCTGTTCGAGGCGCTGCGCTACCTCTCGCGGGAGATCGCGCGCGACGGCGAGGGAGCAACCAAGCTGATCGAGTGCAGCGTTTCGGGCGCGAAAGACACCGCAAACGCCAAAATTATCGCCAAATCGGTCATCAACTCGTCGCTGCTCAAAGCGGCGATGTTCGGCGCCGACGCCAACTGGGGCAGAGTGCTCTGCGCGGTCGGCTATTCGGGCGCGGATGTGACGGTGTCGGGCGTGGACGTGGCGTTTGAAAGTGAAGCGGGCGTGATCGATGTCTGCCAAGGCGGCGCGGGGATTCCCGTGGACGAAGAAAAGGCCAAAATCATCCTCTCGGCTGACGAGATCAAAATTAAGATTGCACTGCACGATGGGGTCGGCACCGCCGTCGCGTGGGGCTGCGATCTGACATACGATTATGTGAAGATCAACGGCGATTATCGCTCTTAATCCCGCTGAAAACCGATCGGGCGCAGATTATCGCATATCATTAAAGGACGGATTAATATGAATATTTCCAATTTCGACCGCTCGCGGGTCTTGGTGCAGGCACTGCCCTACATTCAAAAATACAACAATAAAATCATCGTCATTAAATACGGCGGCAACGCCATGATCGACGAGCGGCTTAAAAACGCCGTCATGACCGACATTGTTCTGCTTTCGCTGGTCGGCATCAAGGTCGTGCTGGTGCACGGCGGCGGCCCCGAGATCAACGATATGCTGAACAAAACGGGCAAGGAGAGCCGCTTTGTCGACGGGCTGCGCTACACCGACGAGGAAACGATGGACATCGTTCAGATGGTGCTGGCAGGCAAGGTGAATAAAAATCTTGTCGCTTTGCTGAACAAGAACGGCGGCAACGCGATCGGGCTTTGCGGAATCGACGGCGGCATGATCAAAGCCGTCCGCCACAGCGAGCGCGATCTCGGGCTTGTCGGCGATATTGAGTCGGTCAACATCAAGCCGATCACCGATCAGCTCGAGTGCGGATATATTCCCGTCATCTCGACCGTCGGCGGCGGGGACAGCTCCTACAATATCAATGCCGACACGGCGGCAGCGCGAATCGCGGCGGAGCTCGGCGCGGAAAATCTGATATTGATGACCGATATTCCCGGTCTTCTGCGCGATAAAAACGACGAATCCACCATTATCAAGACCGTTCAGGTCAGCGAGGTGCCTTTTCTGAAAAGTCAGGGCATCATCTCGGGCGGCATGATTCCGAAGATCGACTGCTGTGTGGAGGCGGTGCGCCGCGGGGTCAACCGCGCGTTCATCATCGACGGTAGAATCGAGCACTCCATCCTGATCGAAATGCTCTCGGATGAGGGCCTCGGCACCATGTTCAAATAATACGCCCGAAAATTCGGCGCTTTAAGAGGATAATGACTATGACAAGAGATGACTATAAATCTATCAACGACAGCGCGGCGATGAGCACCTATGCGCGCTTTGACGCGGTGATCGAATCGGGTCACGGCGCCGTCGCTGTTGATGTAAACGGCAAAGAATATATCGACTTCGGCGCGGGAATCGGTGTGAATGTGCTCGGTTACTGCAATGAGGGCTGGGTGAACGCCGTTTGCAATCAGGCAAAGAAGCTGTCGCACACCAGCAATCTGTATTACAATACCTCCACCGCCTCGCTGAGCCAAAAGCTGGTGAGCGCGGCGGGAATGAGCCGCGTGTTCTTATGCAATTCCGGCGCAGAGGCGAATGAATGTGCGATCAAGCTCTGCCGCAAATACAGCTTTGATACCTACGGCGCGGGGAGAAACGAGATCATTACGCTCTGTGATTCTTTCCACGGCAGAACGATGCAGACCCTCACCGCAACGGGTCAGGATGTTCTGCATCCCGACTGCTTTGCGCCTTATGTCGGCGGGTATACCTACTGCAAAAAGGACATCAACTCCTTCACCGCCGCAATCAGCGAGCGCACCTGCGCGGTCATCATGGAGCCGGTGCAGGGTGAGGGCGGCGTTATGCCGCTCGACGCGGAATTTGTCAGACAGGTCTGCGAGATATGCCGAGAGCGCGATATACTCGTAGTATTGGATGAGGTGCAGACAGGCGTCGGCCGAACGGGTAAGCTTTTCTGCTTTGAGCACTTCGGTATTACGCCCGACATTGTCACCGCGGCAAAAGGACTCGGCGGCGGGCTGCCGATCGGCGCCTGCCTTTGCGGCGAAAAAACCGCCGAAACACTCTCGGCGGGCAGTCACGGCTCCACCTTCGGCGGCAATCCCATCGTCTGCGCGGGCGCGGAATATGTGCTGGAGCAGGTGGCAAACGAGAGCTTCCTCAGCGAAGTCGCGCGGCGCGGCGCCTATATTCAAAACGAGCTTCGCGGCTGTAAAAACGTGCTGTCCGTCCGAGGAATGGGCATGATGATCGGCATCGAGGTCAACGGCAAAACAGGCGCGGAGGTAGCTAAGCGCTGCCTTGAAAAGGGATTGCTCGTTTTAACCGCGAAAAGCCTTGTTAGACTGCTTCCCCCGCTGAACATATCCGACGATGAGCTGAGCCGCGGGCTGGAAATACTCAAAAACGTTATCGGCGAATGAGCCTGTATATATGAAACATTAACCGAAAGGAATGACCGAATATGAATCATCTTTTGAAAATGATGGACCTCTCCACCGAGGAGATCATCGACATTTTGAACCTTGCCGATCAGCTGAAATACGAGCTGAAGCACCATATTCCGCATCATCTGCTCGCGGGCAAATCGCTGGGTATGATCTTCCAGAAATCCTCCACCCGCACCCGCGTATCCTTTGAAACGGGTATGTATCAGCTCGGCGGTCAGGCGCTGTTTTTATCGGGGAACGATATGCAGATCGGCAGAGGCGAGCCGATCGAGGACACCGCGCGCGTGCTGTCCCGCTACCTCAGCGGCATTATGATCCGCACCTTTGATCAGGAAGAGGTCGAAACGCTGGCGCGCGTCGGCTCGATTCCGATCATCAACGGTCTGACCGATTACAGCCATCCCTGTCAGGTGCTTGCCGATCTGATGACGATTCGCGAGTTCAAGGGTAGCCTTGAGGGGCTGAAAATGTGCTTCATCGGCGACGGAAACAACATGATGAATTCGCTAATCGTCGGCGGCATCAAAACGGGCATGAGCGTTTCGGTCGCCTGCCCCAACGGCTATACGCCCGATGAAAAGATCATCGAATTTGCCGAGCAAAGCGGACGGTTCCAGATGACCACCGACCCGATGCTTGCCGCCGCGGGCGCGGATGTTCTGATTACCGACGTCTGGGCGTCGATGGGTCAGGAGCAGGAGAGAGCCGAGCGTGCCAAGGTGTTTGCGGGATACCAGATCAACCGCGATCTGCTCGCCTGCGCCAACAGCGGCTGTATGGTTCTGCACTGCCTGCCCGCGCACAGAGGGGAAGAGATCACGGCGGACATCCTTGAGGAGCACGCCGACGAGATCTTCGAGGAAGCGGAAAACCGTCTCCATGCGCAAAAAGCGGTCATGGTGCGGCTGATGAAAGACTAAAGCCATGAAAATCACCGTCAAACAGCTGGATAAAAACAGCTTTCCCGACGCGCTCGCGGTGCGATACGCCGTGTTTTGCGATGAGCAGGGCTATGCGCGCGATTATGAGCGGGATGAGTACGATGTCATTACCGACATCGACGCGCCCGGCGGCACGGCGGATCATCCGCTTTGCGGCACCGTTCATTTTGCCGCTTATGACGAGGATAAGGCAATCCCTGTCGGCGCGGGGAGAATCATCTTCGGCAGCGGCGAGTTTCCCTGCAAGATCGGCAGAATCGCCGTTTTAAAGGAATATCGCCGATTCGGCGTGGGCAAACTGATCATGAACGAGCTGATCGCCTTCGCGAAGCAAAAGGGTGCTTCGGAGATCGTGCTCGAC
>JBJEQI010000007.1:0-4479 GCA_051881675.1 Acutalibacteraceae bacterium | reverse complement strand
TTCGGAGCCTTGTTGACCTCGCCGGTGGCTTTCCATGTCATGCCCGAGCCGGTCAGTCCGTCAACGCTGAAGCCATCCGCAACGATCGCTTTCTTCATAGCTTCGCAAACATCGGCAACGCCCATATCCGCCGTGATCGCGCCTTTTTCGATGAGCGCTTTGATGATGTAAACACCGTCATAAGCGTCAGCAGCAAACTGGTTGGGGGTTTCGTTATTGTTAGCAGCCTTGTAAGCGGAAACAAATTTCTGAGTTTTCTCATCCTTCGCGTCAGCGGCAAAAGGAGTCAGAAGCAGTACATCCTCAGCGATGGATTTATCAAAGTTTTTGATATTGAGCAGTCCGTCAAGACCGTCGCAGCCGAAGAATTTGGGAGCAAATCCCTGCGCTTTGCACTGCTGCAGGATGAGCGCCGCTTCGCTGTAATAGATCGGCAGGAAAACAAGCTCCGCACCGCTGGATTTGATCGCGGCGATCTGCGCGGAAAAGTCCTTGTTGGAGTCCTTGGTAAACGACTGCTCGGAGGCGATCGTCAGACCCTTTTTAGCCGACTCGGTCTTGAAATTGTTGTAAATGCCCGTTGAATACTCGTTGGACGAGTCATAAATAACGGCAACCTTGCTTGCGAGCTTGTGATCGGCAATATAATCCGCCGATGCGATACCCTGGTTGGGGTCGGTAAAGCAAACCTGGAAGCAGTTGTCATTGGCAATTACCTCAACCGCCGAAGCAGAAGGAGTAAGCTGGAACATATTATCCGATCTGGTCTTGTCGGTAACGGCAATGCAAGCGCCGGTAGTAACGGTGCCGAGCAGGATCTTCATGCCCCAGTCCTTGAGGTTGTTATATGCGTTTACGGATTTCTCCGCGTCGGAAACATCGTCTTCCATTTTGAACTCGAGTTTAATGCCGTTCACGCCGCCCGCTTTGTTGATCTCGTCAACAGCGATCTGCACCGCGCTCTGAACAGCCAGTCCGTACTGAGCGTTGTCGCCGGTCAGCGGTCCGATGCCGCCGATTTTGATGGTTTTCGAGTTGTCACCCGCTTTTTCAGCAGGTTCGCCGCAAGCTGCAAAGCAGCCGATGATCATCAGAGCCGCCATGCAAAGGGCAACGATTTTTGCCATTTTCTTCATGAGTTATTCCTCCGTTAAATTATTAATAAAGTATAAACTTTAATTTCGATTATACTCTTATTTCCCGATGATGTCAATAAAAAACTGCAATAAAAGCGGCAAAACTGCGCCAAAACTGCAAGAAAACACCCGCAAATTCCTAAAATTTCGGAATCTGCGGGTGAATTTGATAAACTCATGTCAAATCAGCGAGCGAAAACCGCCGCAGCGGATAGCACCGCCGAGATTGACAAATTAGCCGTTGATCTTGGTAACAACGCCCGATCCTACTGTACGGCCGCCCTCGCGGATAGCGAAACGGAGACCCTCTTCAATAGCGATAGGAGTGATCAGCTCAACGTCCATCTCAACGTTATCGCCGGGCATGCACATCTCGGTTCCTTCGGGAAGCGAGATAACGCCGGTAACGTCAGTGGTTCTGAAATAGAACTGCGGACGATAGTTGTTGAAGAACGGAGTATGACGGCCGCCCTCTTCCTTGCTCAGGACATAAACCTGACCGTGGAATTTGGTGTGGGGGTTAACGGTGCCGGGTTTAGCAAGAACCTGACCGCGCTCAACTTCGTCACGGTTTACACCGCGGAGAAGCGCACCGATGTTATCACCGGCCTCGCAGTAGTCGAGGGTCTTGCGGAACATTTCCATCGAGGTAACGACAACCTTGCGGCGCTCTTCGGTCAGACCGAGGATCTCAACTTCGTCGCCGGCATTCAGCTGTCCGCGCTCAACACGACCTGTAACAACGGTACCACGGCCGGAAATGGTCATAGTATCCTCAACAGGCATCAGGAACGGGAGGTCAGCCTTACGGTCGGGAGTCGGGATATACTCATCGACAGCCTTCATCAGCTCAACGATCGGAGCGTAAGCGGGATCGTTGATATCGGTCGAATCGCACTCGAGAGCCTTAAGAGCGGAGCCCCTGATAACCGGGATATCGTCGCCGGGGAACTCATATTTCGACAGAGTCTCGCGAACTTCCATCTCAACGAGCTCAAGAAGCTCTTCGTCGTCAACCTGGTCAACCTTGTTAAGGAAAACAACGATTGCCGGAACGCCTACCTGACGGGCGAGAAGAAGATGCTCTTTGGTCTGAGCCATCGGGCCGTCGGTTGCAGCGATAACGAGGATAGCGCCGTCCATCTGAGCAGCACCGGTGATCATGTTCTTAACATAGTCAGCATGGCCGGGGCAGTCAACGTGAGCATAGTGACGCGCTTCGGTCTGATACTCAACGTGAGCGGTGTTGATCGTGATACCGCGCTCTCTCTCTTCGGGAGCCTTATCAATGTTAGCGTAGTCGGTGAAATCAGCGCCGCCCTGTAAAGAGAGCACCTTGGTGATAGCAGCTGTAAGAGTGGTCTTACCGTGGTCAACGTGACCGATAGTACCGATGTTTACATGCGGCTTGCTTCGGTTAAAATGTTCTTTTGCCATTGTAAAATAGCCTCCTTAAATTGTATAATGTTTGCTAATTCATATAATATCAAAGGTTGACTGAAAATTCAAGTGTTTTTTGAAAATTCAATTAATCCTTTTTAGCACGGGCAGTCATGATCTTCTCAGCAATGCTCTTCGGAACCTCTTTATAACCGTCGGGCTCCATAACATACTGACCGCGGCCCTGCGTCTTCGAGCGAAGGTCGGTTGCATAACCGAACATATCGCCGAGCGGCACGCGCGCGTTGATCTGTTTAACACCGCTTCTGTCTTCAAAGCCCTGAATCTCGCCGCGGCGGGAGTTAAGGTCGCCGATAACGTCGCCCATATACTCCTCGGGAACGAGAACGGTAACTTTCATGATCGGCTCAAGCAGAACCGGGTCAGCCTTTCTGCAAGCGGACTTGAACGCCATGGAACCGGCGATCTTGAACGCCATTTCAGAAGAGTCGACCTCGTGATACGAGCCGTCATACAGGGTAACCTTAACGTCAACAACCTGATACCCTGCGAGGACACCGGACTGCATAGCGCCCTGGATACCTGCGTCAACAGCGGGGATGTATTCTTTCGGAATAGCACCGCCGACGATGTTATTGATAAACTCATAGCCCTTGCCGGTTTCGTTAGGCTCGATCTTGATCTTAACGTGACCGTACTGACCCTTACCGCCGGACTGACGCGCATATTTCTCATCGACATCGGCAGACTTACGGATGGTTTCCTTATAAGCAACCTGCGGCTTACCTACATTCGCCTCAACCTTGAACTCACGGAGCAGTCGGTCAACGATGATCTCGAGGTGAAGCTCACCCATACCGGCGATGATCGTCTGTCCAGTTTCTTCATCGGTGTAGCAGCGGAAAGTCGGGTCTTCCTCAGCGAGCTTGGAAAGGCCGATGCCCATCTTTTCCTGACCGGCTTTGGTCTTAGGCTCGATAGCGACACGGATAACCGGCTCGGGGAAGTTCATCGACTCGAGGATAATCGGATGCTTTTCATCGCAGAGGGTGTCGCCCGTTGTGGTATTTTTCAGACCGACAGCGGCGGCAATATCGCCCGCATAAGCGGTTTCGATGTCCTCACGGTGGTTGGAATGCATCAGCAGGATACGGCCCATGCGCTCCTTATTGTCCTTAACCGAGTTATAAACGGTCGCGCCTGCGTCGACGCTTCCCGAGTAAACGCGGAAGAAGCAGATCTTACCGACGAACGGGTCGGTTGCGATCTTGAAAGCAAGAGCGGCAAACGGCTCGCTGTCCGAAGAATGTCTCTCCTCCGCCTCATCGGTTTCGGGGTTGATGCCCTTGATCGCTTCGATATCGGTCGGCGCGGGCATGAAATCGACGATAGCGTCGAGCAGCGGCTGAACGCCCTTGTTGCGGTAGGACGTACCGCAGCAGATCGGAACCATAGTTCCCGCGATGGTCGACTTACGGATGCATCTCTTGATCTCGTCAACGGTCAGCTCTTCGCCGCCGAAATACTTTTCAAGAAGAGCGTCATCCTGCTCGGCAACATGCTCGATCAGCTCGGCACGATATTTCGCAGCAAGCTCTTTCATATCGTCGGGAATCGGCTCATGGCGGACATCCTTGCCAAGATCGTCATAATAGATCTCGGCATCGTTGTTGATAAGGTCAACAATGCCTCTGAAAGTATCTTCAGCGCCGATAGGAAGCTGGATCGGTACCGGATTGCACTTGAAGCGCTCGTTTACCATGTCGAGAACATGATAGAAATCAGCGCCCATGATGTCCATTTTATTGACATAGATCATGCGCGGTACGTGATATTCATCCGCCTGACGCCAAACAGTTTCAGACTGAGGCTCAACGCCGCCCTTTGCACAAAGAACGGTAACCGAGCCGTCGAGAACTCGCAGCGAGCGCTGAACTTCAAC
>JBJEQI010000006.1:0-4524 GCA_051881675.1 Acutalibacteraceae bacterium | reverse complement strand
GATCCGCGCCGCCTTTTAACTGCTTTGCGCCGAGAACCAGCGCTTTAATGCCGCCGGTCAACTCGCCCGATTTTTCGAGCAGCGTGTTGATTCCGCCGTAAAGCGCCGATGAGCCGTCGGCAAGCTGTTTGGCGGAAGAGCTGAGCAGGTCGGCGTTTTTCTTCAGATCGTCATAGCTTTCGATATGATCGAGGTCGAGCGTATTGAAAAAGTCGTTTGAAGCGAGGGTAAGCGTTGTTTCAAGTTCAAAATCGGTGACGTCTGCCGACACGGTAACGCTGGACGGAATATTTGCATCCTCGCCGAGCTGTAAGCTATCGCTCAGCCCTGGGAACGCGAAT
Source organism: Acutalibacteraceae bacterium (assembly GCA_051881675.1). Taxonomy (GTDB): domain Bacteria; phylum Bacillota; class Clostridia; order Oscillospirales; family Acutalibacteraceae; genus CAKRRH01. The sequence continues at coordinate 4,183 of JBJEQI010000006.1, read as the reverse complement.
CCGACTGCCGCGGTGCGGTTGCCGTCGCTGAGAATCTTGCCGTTTGAAACGGTGATGTTCGCCGCCTTTTCGTTGTCGAAGATCATCCCCGACATCATCAAAAACGGCAGATAGATCGTGCTGTCCTTGCCGTCGATATTCACGGTTTTGCTGACGTTGTTGCGGTAGTTAAAGGTGATCTCGAGCCTGCCCGATTTGCCCGCGAGCGCGTCGGGGGATATTTCTTTGCCGTCGAGCCGAAAAACGATCGACAGATCAACGGGAAGCGGCAGATCGGAGATCCCGCTGTAATATACGTCGCTGCCCTCGGCGTCCCAGACGCAGGCGCCGCCGCTGAGCGTATATCCGCGGTCATCCTTGACGTTTTCGATGTTTTTGAGGTTGGTTTTATCGGTGATCTGTGCCTTTTTGTCGGCATTTTTGAGGAGATTGCTGACGATGATCTTATTAACCGTGCCGTCCGCCTTGGCTATGACATAAACGGTTTCCTGCTTATCCTTGCCGATCTCGCCGAGCAGGGAAGAAAGATCGTCTTTGTCGGCTTTTGCCGTTTCGGCGGCGGATTTTTCGGGTTTGTCAGCCGTGAGGGCGCTTGCCGCGGCGAATACGCCCATACCGCCGATGACCGAGAGCGCCAGCACCAGCGCGGTAAGCTTCAAAATGTGTTTTTTCGTGAACGAGATAAATGAAATGTCGTTTTGATTCATGATGTATGTCTTCCTTTCAAACGGAGTTAAGCTGTCGAATACGGCGGGTTTATCGGTTATCCCGCGCTTTGAATCCGAAGCCGGTTTTGACGATCAGGCGGTCGAGTAAGACGAGCATGGAGGGGAGGATGAGTATGACCGAGAACATGGATATTAATGCGCCGCGTGCCATGAGCATACACATTGAGGAGATGATGTCGACCTTGGAATAGACGCCGACGCCGAAGGTTGCGGCGAAAAATCCGAGCGCGCTGACGAGAATCGACGGTATCGACGCGCTGAGAGCCGTTTCGGCGGCGGTGCGCTTGTCGTTGCCGAGCGAGCGTTCCTTTTTGTAGCGGGTGGTCATCAGTATCGCGTAATCGACCGTTGCGCCGAGCTGGATCGTGCTGATACAGATCGGGGCGATAAAAGCCAGCTTGGTTCCCGTGTAATAGGGGATTCCGAGGTTGATGAAGATGGCAAACTCAATCACTGCTACCAAAATAAACGGCAGCGAGAAGGATTTTAAGACAAATCCGATGATCAGGAATATGGCAACAACCGAGATGACGCTGACTACCTCAAAGTCGCGCGCGGTGATGGTGATGAGATCCTTGGTGCAGGGCGCTTCACCGATCAGCATGGCGTTTTTGTCGTATTTTTTAATAATGTTGTTGATGCGCTCAACCTGCTCGTTGACCTCGTCGGTCGCGGTTTTGTATTCCGACAAAACGACCATGAGCTGATACTTGTCGCCTTTGAGCACACCGCGTATCGAATCGGGCAGTATCTCTTCGGGAACGGCGGGACCGAGCAGCGAATCGAATCCGAGCGCCGCTTTCACGCCGTCGGTCTTGCCGATCTCATCCAGCATTTTGCCCGCGTCCTTCGGCTTCATGCCCGCGTCGCACAGAATCATGTGGGTCGAGGACATATCGTAGGTTTCCTGCAATTTTGAGTTGGAGATGACATAGTTCATATCCTGCGGGAGCGCTTCGGTCATGTCATAGTATTTTTCGGTATTCATATAGCCGAACAGCGCGGGAACGAGCACGACCGCAAAGATGACGATAAAGACGAGCGGGCGCTTGAGAAGCGCTTTTGACAGCTTATCCATAGAGGGGATGAGCGGTTTGTGTATCGTTTTTTCGATGACCTTATCCAGCAGGAGTATCATGGACGGCAAGGTGGTCAGGCACCCGATAACGCCGATCAGAACGCCCTTTGCCATAACGATGCCGAGATCCAGTCCGAGGGTGAAGCTCATGAAGCAGAGCGCGATAAATCCCGCAATCGTGGTGATCGAGCTGCCCGTGACCGAGGCAAAGGTATTGGAGATCGCGTGCGCCATTGCGCGCTCCCGATCGCCCTCAAAGCGTTTCTTCTGCTCGGAATAGGAATGCCACAGGAAGATCGAATAATCCATCGTTACCGCCAGCTGGAGCACCGCCGCGAGCGCCTTGGTAATATAGGAAATCTCGCCGAGGAAGAAGTTGGTTCCGAGATTCAGGAGGATCGACATACCGATACTGGCGAGGAACAGCAGCGGCACCAGCCAGGAGTCCATCAGCAGCATCATGACGACGACGCTGAGCGAGACGGCGATCAGTATGTAGATCGGCTCCTCCTGCTCGCACAGATCGCGCAGATCGGTGACCAGCGCGGACATTCCGGTTACAAAGCACTGACTGCCGCAGATCGAGCGTATATTTTCGATAGCCTCGATCGTTTCATCGGCGGAGGTGGAGGTGTCGAAAAAGACCGCCATAAGGGTTGAATTGTCTTTGTTAAATGCATTGTAGAACTTTTCGGGCAAGACCTCGGGCGGAATCGCCAGGTCTGCCAGCGAATCGTACCAGATAGCGGATTCGACATGATCGGCGGCGGCGATCTTCTGCCGCAGCGCGGCAACGTCCTTCGGCTTCATATCCTCGACCATGATGATCGAAAACGCGCCTTTTCCGAAATCGTCCAGCAGGATATTTTGCCCCTGCACCGTGTCGATCTCATCGGGGAGATAGGTCAGCATATCGTAATTGATGCGGGTGCTCATCATGCCGAAGACGGACGGAACGATCAGAATCACCGCGAGTATAATGATCGGTATTCGAAGCCTGACAATCAGTCGGCTGAGTTTTTTCATGGATTATTCCTGCCTTTCGTGGGTATCAACATAAATGTGCGCCTTGGCTGCATTGGCGGCTTTGATCAGCCGCACGGTATACAGCGCGATATAGAGATTTTCAACGCCGTCGGCAATCAGCGCAACGCCGCAGACAACCGTTATCGCAACCGCCGACTTCAGCGGCTCGAAAACGAGCAGCAGCCCGAGCAGGGCGGTGATCAGCGCGAAGATCAGTATCATCCACCAATATTTCATGCCGAAGCGTTTCGCCTCTTTGGCGGTTTGCAGCTTGAAGCAGCCGTCGGTGATCACGAACACGCCGATCAGTATGTTGGCGAGCGCGATCGCATTCAGCGGATGCACGATCAAAAGCAGCCCGATGATCGCCGCGAATATGCCGAGGGAAAAGTCATATTCAAAGGCAAGCCCGTAGGCGTCGTCGGTGAAGCAGGCGATGAATTTGACGATTCCGCAGCCGAGCAAAACGACGCCGACTAAGCGCGCGGCGATTATCATTTGATCTTCCCTTAAAAACATCATCGAAACGCCGAGGGCGATCAGCACGGCGGAATAGGCGATATACGCCGCTTTTATGCGCTTGATTGCGCGCGGTTCGGTCAGTTTCATAAAAAAGCCATCTCTTTTCCAATAGAATTTACAGCGCTTAATCGCTGTTTTACAATGCTTATTATAGATGCTTCGCGGGGGGATGAAAATAAACAAAAACAGAGCGCTGTCGCATTATCCGACAGTGCTCTGTATTTATGGTGTTTTCCGACAGCGGGAAACGACTGTCGGAACGGTATTCGGCGCGGGATGCGCGCTTTGAGTGTCGTGCGCTTCAGCGCTCCGCCGCGCGGGTGAGCATACGGCGCATATTGCCCTCGATGAGCGTTTGGAGCCGCTCAATCTTGCCGGCGGCGTTGCTCTTCATGCCGCCCTCGAGCCATTCGTTGATCATGCCGACCAGCGCAAAGCGGTATAGATCGACCACCAGCCGCTTATCCTCCTCGCTGACGGAAAGACCCTCGGCCTGATGCTCGACTGCCTTGTACAGCAGATCGCCGACAACGCTGCTTAAATAGGTATCCAACTGCTCGCGGCTGACCGAATTATAGATATGATAGATCGCGCGCTTGTTTTTCAGCGCAAAGGAGATCGCCTCGTCGAAGCCGTCGAGCCAGCGCTCATACGGCATATTGTTTTCCAGCGCTTTTTTGGTTTCGATCTCAAAAACACGGTTGAGCAGATCGTAAATGTCTTCAAAATAATAGTAAAAGGTCGATCGGTTGACGCCGCATTCATCGACAAGGTCCTTGACCGTGATCTTATCGAGCGGTTTGCGGTTGAGCAGGTCGATAAAGGTTTC
>JBJEQI010000005.1:0-4538 GCA_051881675.1 Acutalibacteraceae bacterium | reverse complement strand
TTCATCAATTCGTTGTAGTAAAGTTCCTCATCCAGCGGCAATTCCACTGCCTTGCCGAGCCATGACGAAAGGTGCATCGCATTGGAAAGTGTCAGCCCGTTGATGCCCTCTTCGCCGCCCGCGACAAGCGGTTCACCGCGCAGAATCGCGCCGCCCCATGCGTTGATAACGCCGACGTGCTGCTCGTTCTTGCCGTCGGTCACGATCTCTACCTCATGCGCGTTCACATTACCGAACGGCACGGTGTTCTGACGGGAAAACTCCTGCTCGGTCATATCGTATTCCAAAACGGTGAGCCGATCCTCTTCCGCCACAATCTTCGCTCGGTCAAGCTGAATCTCAAAGCGGTTGGTGCCGCGCGCGTCGCCCGTGGAGGTGACAAACACGCCCGTCGCGCCGTTTTCATATTCCACATAGGTGGTCACATCGTCTTCCACCTCAATATCATGCCACAAACCGTAGTGCAGGTGCGACTCCACCTTTGTCGGCATGCCGCAAATCCACTGCCACAGGTCGAGATTATGCGGGCACTGGTTGAGCAGCACGCCGCCGCCCTCGCCCGACCATGTCGCGCGCCAGTCGCCTGAATCATAATACGCCTGCGGGCGATACCAGTTGGTAATCAGCCAGTTGGTGCGGCGGATTCCACCGTAAACGCCCGAGCGGACCAGCTCGCGCATTTTGCGGTAAACGTGGTTGGTGCGCTGATTGAACATCATGCCGAAAACAACGTCAGGGTGCTTTTTCGCCTCCTCGTTCATCTCGCGCACCTGCTTGGTATATACACCCGCGGGCTTTTCCACCATAACGTGGATGCCGCGCTGCAGGCAGGCGATCGCGTATTTCGGATGATCGTAATGCGGAACGCAGATCATGCACGCTTCAATAAGTCCGCTGTCCAGCAGCTGCTCGGCGGAATCAAAGCAGGTAACGCCCTCGCCCAGCTGCTCCTTTGCCCACCCGATACGGGCGGGATTTACGTCCGCCACGGCAACCAGCTCAAAATCGGGGCATTTGCCGCCGACCACGTTGCGCGCGTGATCCGAACCCATGTTTCCGATACCGATAATTCCAAGTTTAATCTTTTTATCCATTTTTCATCACCTCAAAAATTATTAAAAACCGAGCGAATGCAGATAGTCGTAGCTGCGTTTCAGGCAGTCCATCGGGTCCTCGCCGTTGCAGTCGTCCTGCTCAACGAGCATATATTCGGTGCCCGCCGACTCCGCTTTTTCAAATACGCGGTCGAAATTGATGTTGCCCTCGCCGACAACCGCCATTTTTCTGCCGTAGGCATAGTCCTTCAGATGAATGCAGGGAACTCTGCCGCTCAGCTTTTCAATCCACTGCGCGGGATCTCCGCCGCCCGCCTGCACCCAGAAGGTGTCCAGCGTAAAGCCCATCTCATCCGCCGCGAAATCCTCGGCAAGACGCTCGATGATCAGCTTCCCGTCCTCTTTTTTGAACTCCTGATCGTGGTTGTGATACATAAAGTATTTGCCCTGCGCCTTGATCTGCTCGGCAACCGGCTTAAACAGCCGTACAAAGTCGCTGTAGCACTCGTTCTCCTTGCCGCTGTGGGTAAAGCAGCCGACGCCGACGTATTTGCAGCCGAAAATCTCATGCTCCGTCGCCACCTTTGCCGCCTCGGCGATCAGCCTCTCGCGGTCGATGTGCGTCAAAACGCATTTCAGCCCGTTTTTATCAAGCTCATTTTTCAGCCATGTCGGGTCATAGGCGCAGGTGCCCGAGATCTGCACCGTTTCATAGCCAATATCCGCCACTCTTTTCAGCGTTTCGGCAAAGGAATCCAAATCCTTGCAGTAGTCCCTGACGGTATAAAATTGCGCTCCGATTTTCATGCTCATTCTCTCCTTAACAGTAATTTTAATGCGTCGGCACCCGCCTTGAACGCCGCTTCATTGGATTCAAATGTAATCTCGCCGACCGCGCTCTTCTCGCCCTCGCGCTCCAGCGCGGCAAGCCCATCGAACACCGCAAGATGCGGCTCCAGCGTCACGCACCTGCCGCCGCCGGCAGCATATTCGCCGAGAATCTGCGCAATGCAGCCGTCGCCCGCCCCCGCAGGGACGATATTACCGTCGGTCCGCGCGTCCTTAATGTGCAGATAGTGAATATAATCTTTTAGCATATCCCACGCGCTGACAGGGTCAGCACCGCACTGCACAAAGTTCGCGGGGTCGAAAACACCGCGGATGCGCGACAGCGCCTTGAACAGTTCAAGGCACCTCTCAGGCGTGTCACCGAACACGCCTTTTTCGTTTTCAAGGCAAAGGGTAACGCCGCTGCCCTGCGCCGTATCGCAGAGAATGCCCAGCCGCTCGATAACCTCGTCCTTAAAGTCCGCGGGATTTCTGCCCTCGGGGATAAAAAACGAAAACAGACGGATGTTCGACGCGCCCACAATCGCGGCGATCTCCAGCGTGCGCTTGAATTTCTCGATATGAAGCAGGAAATCATCCTTTTCCATGTCGATCTTGCCGATCGGCGAGCCGATCGACCAAACGCTGAGTCCCGCCGTGTCCAGCTTTTGCCGCACCTCGCGCGCTTTTGAATCGGAAATGTCCGAAACATTCACCTTATCGACGTTCCGCATTTCCAATCCGTCCAGTCCGTTATCCGTCATCGCCTTGATCTGCTCGTCGATCATCGGGCTGGCCTCGTCGGCAAAGGCAAAGATTCTTATGTCGTCCATCGTTATACCCCCGAATACGCGGAGAATCCGCCGTCGATCGGTAAAACAACGCCTGTGATGAAGCCCGCCGCCTCATTATTAAGCAGGAACAGAAGACCGCCCTCCAGCTCCTTGGATTCGCCGAATCTGCCCATCGGCGTCGCAGCCAAGATCTTGCCTGTTCTGGCTGTGGGCGTGCCGTCGTCGTTAAACAGCAGTTTGGCGTTCTGCTTGGTTGAGAAAAATCCCGGGGCGATCGCGTTCACGCGGATGCCGACCTTGGAAAAATGCACCGCCAGCCACTGCGTAAAGTTGGAAACCGCCGCTTTCGCGCCCGAATAGGCGGGAATCTTGGTCAGCGGCGTAAAGGCGTTCATGCTGGAAATATTTAAGATATTGCAGCCCTCTCTGCCGATCATCTGCCGCGCAAACGCCTGCGTAGGAATCAGCGTTCCGAGGAAGTTCAGGTTAAACACAAATCCGACGCCCGCCGCTTCCAAATCGAAAAAGCTCTTGGTATCCGCGTCGATGTAGCCCGACTCGAAATACTCCTTGTCGGTCGTCGCCTTGGGGTTGTTGCCGCCCGCGCCGTTGATCAGAATATCGCACGCGCCAAGCTCCCGCATAACGGTATCGGCAACCGCCTCACAGCACGCCTTGTCCAGCACGTCGCACCGATATGCCCGCGCCTCGCCGCCCTCAGCGACGATCTCGGCGGCAAACTGCTCCGCCGCGTCGAGGTTTATGTCCAGCAGCGCCACCTTTGCGCCTGCGCGCGCCAGCGTTTTGGCGAACGCCGAGCAAAGCACGCCGCCCGCGCCCGTCACAACCGCGACCTTGCCGCAAAGGTCTGTGTTCAAAACATTCTTTTGCATTATTTTCGCTCCTCTCTCATGCTTTCGCACGCTTCAAAAAGTCCATTGATATAAGCTGCGCCCAGCGCCCTGTCATAAAGGCCGTAGCCCGCTTTTCCCGTTTCGCCCCAAATCATTCTGCCGTGATCAGGTCGGACGTATCCGTCAAATCCCGTGTCGGTCAGTGCCCGCACGATCTCATACATATCCAAACTGCCGCTGCCCGTCAGATGCCCGCACTCCTCGAAACTGCCGTCGGGGAGGAGCTTAACCTGACGGATGTGCATGAACGCAATCCTGCCCATGTCGCTGTATTTGCGCACCATTTTCGGAATGTCGTTAAACGATGCGCAGCCGAGGCTTCCCGTGCAAAAGCAAAGGCTGTTGGCGGGGCTACTGGCGATCGACAGCAGTCGGTCGATATTCTTCTCGTTTGTCACAATTCTCGGAATACCGAAAATCGAATACGGCGGGTCGTCGGGGTGTATCGCCATTTTAACGCCGCACTCCTCCGCCACGGGGATGATCTTTTTCAAAAACGTTTCAAGATTCTTCCAAAGCCCCTCCTCGCCGAGTTTTGCATAAGCGCCGATCAGCTCGCGCACCTGCGGGAGCGTGTAGCTTGCGTCCCAGCCGGGCAGATGAATGTCGTCGGTCAGCGGGTCAAGATTCTTCAGCTGATTCATATACATAACCAGCGAGGTGGAACCGTCCGCCGCCTTTTTATCCAGCTGTGTTCTCGTCCAGTCGAATACAGGCATGAAATTATAGGTGATGCATTTCACACCGTATTTGGCACAGCGGCGGATATTTTCGCAGTAAACCTCGGTGTATTCCTCCGCCTTTTCCGTTCCAAGCTTGATCTCCTCGGGGACGGGAACCGACTCGACAACGTCAAAAACCAGTCCGTTATCCTCCGCTTGCTGTTTGCGCCGCGCAAGGCTCTCCTCCGGCCAGACCTCGCCCGGCTTTACATCATAAACCGCGCT
>JBJEQI010000004.1:0-4584 GCA_051881675.1 Acutalibacteraceae bacterium | reverse complement strand
GCTTTGCTGAATGACGCGGTCAAAAAGGGCGGCGTTATGGCGTCCTCGCAGGTCGGCGGGCTTTCGGGCGCGTTTATTCCCGTGTCAGAGGACGCGGGCATGATCGCCGCCGCCGAGAGCGGCACGCTCTGCATTGAAAAGCTGGAGGCGATGACGGCGGTCTGCTCGGTCGGATTGGATATGATCGCGATTCCCGGCGACACTCCCGACGAGGTCATTTCGGCGATCATCGCCGATGAGGCGGCAATCGGTATGGTCAACTCCAAAACCACCGCCGTGCGCGTGATTCCCGCGATCGGCAAAACGATCGGCGACAGTGTGAACTACGGCGGTCTGTTCGGCTCCGCGCCGATCATGAAGGTGAATACCTCCTCGCCGCTGAAGTTTATCCGCCGCGGCGGGCAGCTTCCCGCTCCGATGCAGGCGCTGAAAAACTGATCGCTCGTTGCGCATCCTGAATAGGTGATGTACCCGCGCGTAAGGGAAGCCTTGCCCGCGGGTTTTGCATATTTTGTCCAGCCAAATCATATATTCTACCGTAGTTTGCTTTGCAGGGAGAATGTGGATTTATGACATGGTTTGATTATTTGTTCGCGGGTCTTGGCGTGCTGGCGGCGCTGATCGTTGTTGTCTACGCCGTTAAAACGGGAAAATTTCTGAAAACCGTCGGCTTTTCGGCGCTGACGGGCGCGTCCGCACTGTTGATTTTGCATTTTACCGCAGGGCTGACCGGCTTTTCGCTCGAGCTGACGCCGTTTACTCTTTCAACCTCGGTGATATTCGGTCTGCCGGGGGTCGTTTGCATCACGATCAGCAAAATGATTTTCAGGCTTTGACAAAATCCGTGCCGACGGATGAAAAAATCGGCATATTTTGAAAAAAGTGCTTGCAATTGCAGGCGACTTGTGATATACTATATCAGCAATACTCACGCATTGCGATTGTTTCGCCATGTCCGCCGCTGTTTTTTCGGCGTCGGGGCGGTACAAGCTGTCTTCGCTCATTTCGGGCGGCGGCTGTAAGCGGTGCGGCGGTAAAAACTAATTTTTTGGAGGCATTATCATGTCAGTAGTTTCAATGAAACAGCTTCTTGAAGCAGGCGTACATTTCGGCCATCAGACAAGACGCTGGAACCCGAAAATGGCACAGTACATTTTCACCGAGAGAAATGGTATTTATATCATTGATCTTCAGAAAACCGTTAAAAAGCTCGAAGAGGCTTACAATCTCGTCAGAGATATGTCCGCCGAGGGCAAGGAAATCCTCTTCGTCGGAACCAAAAAGCAGGCTGCCGATTCGATCAAGGAAGAGGCTGAGTTCTGCTCGATGCCTTTCGTAAACGCTCGCTGGCTCGGCGGTATGATGACCAACTTCCGCACGATCCGCCGCAGAATCGACAGACTCAATCAGCTGCGCAAAATGGCTGAAGACGGAACTTTTGATCTTCTCCCCAAAAAAGAAGTTATCAAGCTCCGCGCGGAGATCGACCGTCTTGAAAAGTTCATGGGCGGTATCCAGAACATGAAGAAGCTCCCCGGCGCTCTCTTTGTTGTTGACCCGAGAAAAGAGCATATCGCCGTTCTCGAAGCAAAGAAGCTCGGTATTCCGATCATTGCTATCGTTGATACCAACTGCGATCCCGATGAGATCGACTATGTTATCCCCGGCAATGACGACGCTATCCGCGCCGTTAAGCTGATCGCCCACACCATGGCCGAGGCCGTTATCGAGGGCAGACAGGGAACTCAGACCGCCGCCGAACCCGCTGAGGAAGAGGCTGTCGCTGAGGAGATTGCCGAATAATTTTCTTTATTCGCGCCTATTTATTTTAACAGGAGGTTTTACATTATGGCTTTTACAGCTAAAGATGTTCAGTCGCTTCGCGAGAAGACCGGCTGTGGTATGATGGACTGCAAAAAGGCTCTTGTCGAGTGCGACGGTGATATGGATAAGGCTGTTGACTTCCTTCGTGAGAAGGGTCTTGCAGCTCAGGCTAAAAAATCAGGCAGAATTGCCGCTGAGGGCGCTGTTGCGACCTATGTCAGCGGAAAAGTTGCCGCTATGGTAGAGGTCAACGCCGAAACCGACTTTGTCGCAGGCGGCGATCCCTTTAAGGAGCTTGTTGACAAGATCGTTCGCGTTGTTGCCGAGCAGAATCCTGCCGACGTTGACGCGCTGCTCAAATGCACTCTCGACGGCAAAACCGTTGAGGAGCTTGTTCAGGATCTGTTCCTGGTTGTCCGCGAGAATATCAAGATTCGCCGTTTTGTCCGCGTTGAGGGCAACGTTGTTTCTTATGTTCACGCAGGCGGCAGAATCGGCGTTCTCGTTGATTTTGAAACGGCTGACGATATTGCGGCTAAAGACGAGTTTATCGTTATGGCGAAAGACGTTGCTATGCAGGTTGCGGCTGTCAACCCCTCTTATCTTAACAAAGAGTCGGTTCCGCAGGAAGACTTTGATCATGAAAAAGAAATCCTCGTTGCTCAGATGAAGGAAGATCCCAAAATGGCTAACAAGCCCGAGCAGGTTCTTGCCAAGATCGTTGAGGGCAAAATGGGCAAGTTCTATAAGGAGAACTGCCTGACCGAGCAGGATTTCGTAAAGAACGGCGACGTTACGGTTGCCCGCTATATTGCCGACTGCGCCAAGGCTCTCGGCGGCGACATCAAGCTTGTCGGCTTCACCCGCTATGAAAAGGGCGAGGGAATCCAGAAGCGTGAGGATGATTTTGCCGCTGAAGTTGCCAGCATGGTAAAATAATTTCGGCTTTTGGCGAAACCGCCGTTCGATGGATCGGCGATTCATCATTGGATCAAAAAGTGCCAGCGGGCTTTTGCACGCAGGCACTTTTTTGCTGTGTCGGCTTTGCGCCGCGGCGGAGATTATAGAATTCGGGTAGTGTAGAATGAGTATTCTTGATGTAAAGGACTTGACGCAAATATTCGGCGATAAAAAGCTGTTTAATAAGGCAAATATGCAGCTTTTCGGCGGAGATAAGCTTGGGCTCACGGGCTTGAACGGCGCGGGGAAGTCGACGTTTATCAACATCCTGATCGGCGAGGTCGTGCCCGATGAGGGGCTGATTCGGTGGAATCCGAAAGTGCGGCTCGGTTATCTTGATCAGCAGGCGAAAATCACGGTTCCGCAGACGGTGCGCCATTATCTGACGACGGCGTTTGAGGATCTGTTTGCGCTGGACGACGAGCTGAAAGCGCTGGAACAGCAGATCAGCGTTTGCTCGGATGAGCAAAAAATCGTAGAGTTGTGCGACAAGGCGGATAAGCTTCGCGATCGGCTGGCGGACGGCGGATTTTATGCGATCAACTCGACAATTGATAAAGCCGCGGCGGGTCTTGGCGTTACAGCGATCGGGCTGGATCGGGATGTGACGCAGCTGTCGGGCGGTCAGCGCGCGAAGGTTATGCTGGCGAAACTGCTTTTGCAAAATCCCGATGTTTTGCTGCTCGATGAGCCGACCAACTTCCTCGATAAAGAACATATCGCATGGCTTACAAAATTTTTGAACGGGTTTAAGGGCGCGTTTATTCTGGTCAGCCACGACTTTGAGTTTTTGAACGCGGTGGTGAACTGCATTTGCGACATTGACAACGGCAAGATCGTCCGCTATAACGGCAGTTATGAGAAGTTCGTCAGCTTAAAAGAGATCAAGCGGCAGGAGTATGAAAAGAACTACCATTCGCAGCAAAAAGAGATTCAAAAGCTGCAAACCTTTATTGATAAAAATATCGTGCGCGCCTCCACCTCCAAGATGGCGAAGTCCCGCCGAAAACAGCTGGAACGCATGGAAAAGCTGGACAGACCCGATAAGGTTCCGAAGCCGAGCTTTCTGTTCCGTTATACGCCCGCTGTCGGGCAGACGGTCTTGAAATGCGCCGATCTTGAGATCGGATATGACTGCGCGCTTGTCCCGCCGATCTCCATTGAGCTTAAAAAAGATCAAAAACTCGCTGTTACGGGATTCAACGGCATCGGCAAATCCACTTTTTTAAAAACCGTGAACGGCTTGATCCCGAAAATCAGCGGGGAATTTTCCCTTGCGGATAAGGCGAAGATCGGCTACTATATGCAGGAAAACCTTTTTGACGACGATCGAATCACCGCGTTTGACGAGATACGTAATTGCTATCCGCGGCTGAATGATAAAGAGATTCGGTCGGCGCTCTCAAGGTGCGGGCTGTCCGCCGAGCATATTGCCCAGCCGCTTGGCACTCTCAGCGGCGGCGAGCAGTCGAAAGTGAAGCTTTGCAAGCTGACGCTGGATGATTTTAACCTGCTTTTGCTCGATGAGCCGACCAATCATCTGGATGTGAACGCGATTGAGCAGCTGAAAGTGGCGATCAAGCTGTTTGACGGCGCCGTTCTGTTCGTTTCGCACTCAAAAGAGTTTTGCAAGGCGGTTGCCGACGATATTTTGGACTTTGAGAAGCTGTTTGATTAAAGTAATCGGGCTTTTTGTGCAAATTCGACCGTCGTCTTGCATTTATGCTGTTGCATTGCTTGCCGTTTTATGGTATAATAACCGCAAAGCGGTTATTATACTGCTGCGCAGGGCATTTGACG
>JBJEQI010000003.1:0-4585 GCA_051881675.1 Acutalibacteraceae bacterium | reverse complement strand
CGAGAGGGCAAGTTCGTCACCTCGAGAAATCTGCGCGAGCGCCTGTTTAAGGAGATCGAAACCAATGTTTCGATGCGCGTGGAGGAAACGGAATCCGCCGATACCTTTAAGGTTTCGGGCAGAGGCGAGCTGCACCTATCTATACTGATCGAAACGATGCGCCGCGAGGGATATGAGTTTCAGGTATCCCGCCCGAACGTCATCTATAAGCGCGACAGCGAGGGCAAACTGCTCGAGCCGATCGAGCTGCTGATGATCGAGGTTCCCGAAAACTATGTCGGCGCGGTCATGGAGAAGCTCGGCACGCGAAAGGCAGAGCTGATCAATATGGGCACCCGCGAAACGGGAATGTCGCATCTCGAATTCAAAATCCCCGCCAGGGGGCTGATGAGCTACCGCTCCGAATTTTTGAGCGATACTAACGGCAACGGTATCATGAACCATGTTTTCTCGGATTACGAGCCGTATAAGGGCGATATTGACCAGCGGTCGACAGGCTCGATCGTCGCTTTTGAAACGGGAACAACCTCGAGCTACGGCCTTTTCAACACGCAGGAGCGCGGCAGACTGTTTGTCGGCGCGGGCGTGGAGGTGTATGAGGGTCAGATCGTCGGCGAATCGCCGAAAAACGAAGACCTTGTCTGCAATGTCTGCAAGAAAAAGCAGGTTACCAATATGCGTGCCGCAGGCTCGGATGAAGCGCTCAAGCTTGTTCCGCCGTCGGTGTTCAGCCTGGAAAAATCGCTGGAATTCATCAAAGACGACGAGCTGGTCGAGGTCACTCCCGAGTCGATTCGTCTGCGCAAAACCATTCTTTCCAAGGAGCTGCGCGCAAAAGCCGAAAACCGTAAAAATAAGGCTTGAATCGACAGCATCGTGTTGATTTTTTGAGGGAATCGGTATATAATGAATTAAATAGGGATAAAGGGGTGGCTTTCGGTGGAAATGACGGTCGAAAATATTCGTCTGTATTATGAAATTGTCGGTTCGGGCAGAGATATTCTCTTTTTGCACGGCTGGGGTTCATCGCGCGAAGCGTTTTACCGTATGACTTTGCCGCTGAAAGCCGATTTTCGGTGCATATTGCTGGATTTGCCCGGCTGCGGGAAATCGTCGCTCCCCGAAAATCCGCTCTCTTTAGACGATTACTGCCGCATTGTGAAAGAGTTTATGAATCAGCTCTCGCTCGATAGCCCGATCATGATCGGCCATTCCAACGGCGGCAGAATCACGCTCAATATGTGCGCGGAGCATATGGTTTCTCCTGAAAAGATCGTTTTGTTCGGCGCGGCGGGCATACCGCCGAAAAAAAGCGCCCGCCAGAAGCTTCGTCAGCGCACATTCAAGCTGATTAAAGGCGCGCTGACACTCCCAATCGTTAAGAACTATACCGCGTCTTTGCTGGACGATGCGCGCCGTCATTTCGGCTCGGCGGACTATAATTCCGCGCCGCCCGTGATGCGGCAGACGCTGGTGAAGCTCATTCATGAGGACCTGACCGAGAAGCTGCATAATATCACCGCCGAAACGCTGCTTATCTGGGGCGAAAACGATACCGCCGCGCCGCTGTATACGGCGAAAATCATGGAGCGCGAGATCAAGGGCAGCGGGCTGTGCGTGCTCGAGGGGCTGTCGCACTGGTGCTTTATTGAAGACCCCGCGCGCGTGGATGCGATTCTCGATTGCTTTTTAAGGAGTGACAGTCAATGAGCCAGCCGCTGATCTTTTCTTCGGTCATTATCTGCCTTGCGGCGGCAATGATTACCGCTGTGCCGCAGTTAAATATTTTTCAGCAAAACTCGTATTTTTACTCGCGCTTTTTTGATTATCTCAAGCAGAATGTGAAGCTATCGTCGGTCATGTCGGTCTTGTTTGCGGCGGCGGGCGCGGCGATCGCTTGGCTCAGCCCGATTTTCGGACTGGTGGTTATCGCGGTCGTCTGCTTTTTCAGGGCGATCAGTGCGCTTTACCGCTCGTCCCATGCGAAAGTCCGCCTGAAATTCACCGGCAGAGTCAAGCGGATGTACGCTACTTTGTTTATTTTGCTTTGCGGAATCGCGGCGGCGCTGTATTGGGCGCTCGCCCCCATGGCGGCGCTGATCTGGATGTCGCTTGCCTTGGCGCTGATGCCGTTTTGCGTGATGCTTGCCAATCTGATTAACGCGCCGATCGAGCACGGCATCAAGCGGTGGTACATAAACGACGCGAAAAAGATTCTGAAAAATCATAATAAAATGACCGTCGTCGCCCTGACGGGCAGCTACGGCAAAACCAGTACCAAATATATTCTTTCCCGCATTTTATCGGAAAAGTTCAATGTCACCGTGACCCCCGGCAGCTTTAATACGCCGATGGGCGTTGTGCGCACCGTGCGGGAGAATCTGCGCTCCGATACCGAGGTTTTCATTGTGGAAATGGGGGCGAAAAAGTGCGGCGATATTCGGGAGATCTGCAATATTGTTCATGCCGATCTCGGCATTATTACCAGCATCGGTCCGCAGCATCTCAACACTTTCGGTTCTATCGAAAATATCGTAAAGACCAAGTTCGAGCTGGCGGATGACGTCTGCGGCAGAGGCGGAGCGGTTTATCTGAACTGCGATAATGAATATATCAACGCGCGCCGCGGGGAGTACCGTTTCGTCGGCTACGGCGTGGACAACGACGGCGAGTATGCCCATGCGGAGAATATATCCGCGTCGCGAAGCGGGCTTTGCTTTGATATGATTATCGGCGAGCGCCGCATCAGTGTTCAGACAAAGCTGCTCGGGCGGCATAATGTTTTGAATATTCTGGCGGCGGCGGCTCTCGCGGTCGATCTCGGCGTCAGTGACAACGATATTAAATACGCGGTCAGTGCGCTTGGCGCAGTGGAGCACCGCCTTCAGATGAAGCCGTTTTTCGGCGGCGCTGTGCTGATCGACGACGCGTATAACGCCAATCCCGAGGGTTCGCTGGAGGCGATGAACGTGATCGGCTCGTTTGCGCCGATGAAGCGCATCGTGGTGACTCCGGGGCTGGTCGAGCTGGGCGAGCGCGAGTATGAGTGCAATAAGGCGCTCGGGTGCGCGGCGGCGCTGAATGCCGACGAGATCTATTTAGTCGGCGAGGAGCGCTCGAAGCCGCTGTATGACGGCGTTTGCGAAACGGATTTTGACCGCTCGCACGTTCATGTGGTCAAAACATTTGCCGAGGCGCTGGGTGAGCTTAAATCCGTCTGCGATAAGAACACGGCGGTTATTTTTGAGAATGACCTGCCCGATACCTATGCTAAATAATCCGCCGCGGTAACCCCGCGGCAAACCAATCCGTGAAAAGGGGTATTTTTATGAAGATCAATGTCGGCGTTTTCTTCGGCGGCCGCTCGGTTGAGCATGAGGTTGCCGTTATTTCCGCTGTTCAGGCGATGAACGCGATGGATACCGATAAGTATAACATCGTCCCCGTGTATATTGCAAAATCGGGTGAGATGTATCACTCGGAGCTGATGAAGGATATCGGCAGTTTTCGGGATATTCCCGCGCTGATTTCGCAGTCCGCCGCCGTTACCATGATCAAGTCGGACGATCGGTTCAGCCTGATCGAGCTGAAAAAAGGGCTTTTTAAGAAGAATATTTGCAATATCGACATTGCATTCCCGATTGTTCACGGGACCAACTGCGAGGACGGTTCGCTTGTCGGTTGGTTTGAGCTGCTGGGCGTGCCGTTTGTCAGCTGCGGCGTTTGTGCGGCGGCGGTCGGCATGGAGAAGGATATGTTCAAATACCTGCTCAATGAAAAGGGCGTGCCAACGCTTCCCTGCGTGACCTTTTACGCGAAGGAGTGGATCGCGGATAAAGACAGCATCATCAACGAAATCGAGGAGAAATTCGGCTATCCGCTGATTATTAAGCCCGCGAATCTCGGGTCGTCGGTCGGTATCTCCAAGGCGCACGATCGCGATGAGCTGATGACCTCGGTTGCCGACGCGATGCAGTTCGCGCAGAAGATTCTGGTTGAGCCGGCGGTGGAGCATTTGCGCGAGTTTAACTGCTCGGTGGTGGGCGACTGCGACGAATGTGCCGCGTCGGTCATTGAAGAGCCTGTTATGAGCGGCGAGCTGCTCAGCTATGCCGATAAGTATCAAAACGGCGGTAAATCGTCAAAATCAGGCGGCGCCAAATCAGGCGGCACAAAGGGCGGCGCCGAGAATCAGGGCATGGCTTCGGTCAAGCGCAAGATTCCCGCAGATATTCCCGATTCGCTGAAAAGCGATATTCGCCGCTATTCTAAGGCGGCGTTCACCGCGCTCGGCTGCAACGGCGTTGTGCGCATCGACTATCTGTATGACTGCGACGCCGACAAGGTGTATGTCAACGAGATCAATACCATCCCCGGCTCGCTTTCGTTCTACCTGTGGGAGCCTGCGGGCGTGCCTTATCGGGAGCTTCTTTCCAAGATGATCGACCTCGGCTTCAAGCGCGCAAGAGCCAAGGAGAATCTGACCTTTACCTACGAAACCAATATTCTCTCGCAGTGCGGCGCGTTCGGCTCAAAGGGAAAAAAATAAGCGCCGAAACGCGGTAAGCGGCGCACGGCGATTGCC
>JBJEQI010000002.1:0-4589 GCA_051881675.1 Acutalibacteraceae bacterium | reverse complement strand
GTAGACAAAGATCTTGCCGTCGCCGATGTGACCGGTGTAAAGCACGCGCTTAGCCGTATCGACCACCAGCTTAACAGGCACCTTGCAGACGACAATATCCACCTGCACCTTAGGCAGCAGGCTTACCTCCTGAACAACGCCGCGGTAATACTCGGGCTTGCCCTTCTGCGTGCCGCATCCGAGCACGTTGGTAACGGTCATGCCCGTGATGCCGATCGCCATCATCGCGTCCTTGAGCGCCTCAAGCCGCTCTGCCTTGATAACCAGCTCGATCTTGCTCATCTTCACATCCGAAGCGGTCACGTTCTTCGGCTCGGATTTTACCACAACCGGCACCGCGTCGTCGATCGGCACCGCATTCTCGGGAAGTGCTACGGGGGTATAATCTCCGCCGGTGAAGGCGCTGTCCTCTACCGTCATATCAAATCCCGCATAAGCGGAAACCAGTCCGTGCTCCTGAATATCCAGTCCCTGCACCTCTTCTTCGCGGGAAACGCGCAGTCCGACCGTCTTTTTGAGCACGAAGAACACGGTAGTCATGGTAACGATCGTCCAGCCGAGAATGGCGACCATGCCGAGCAGCTGAATGCCGAGCTGATTAAATCCGCCGCCGTAGAAAAGGCCTGTGCCTACGCCGCAGGGATTGTTCGGCACCGCGAACAGTCCGACCGCGATCGTGCCCCAGATACCGTTTGCACAGTGAACGGCGACCGCGCCGACGGGATCGTCGATGTGAAGCTTCAAATCCAGCAGTTCAACGACAACGACAACGAGAATACCCGCAACCGCGCCGATGATGCAGGCGCCGAGCGCGTCGGTGACCGAGCAGGACGCCGTAATAGCGACCAGACCTGCCAGCGAGCCGTTCAGGCACATGGAAACATCAGGCTTGCCGTTTTTGATCCAGGTAAACAGCATGGTCACGACGGTAGCAACACCGGGCGCCATGGTAGTGGTGAGGAATATTTTTGCCAGCTGCTCGGGCGAGGTTGCCGCCGCGCCGTTGAAGCCGTACCAGCCGAACCAGAGGATGAAGCATCCCAGCGCGCCGAGCGGTATCGAATGGCCGGGGATCGCCCGCGCCTTTTTCTTGCCGGTGACTTTATCTTTGGCATATTTGCCGATACGCGGACCGACCATGATCGCGCCGATCAGCGCGGTTGTACCGCCGACCATATGGATAACCGTCGAGCCTGCGAAATCGTGAAATCCGAGCTGCGAAAGCCAGCCGTTACCCCAAACCCAGCCTGCCTCGATCGGATACACAACGGCGCTGATAATACCCGAATAGATGCAATAGGCGCTGAATTTGGTGCGTTCCGCCATCGAGCCTGAAACGATGGTGGCGGCGGTAGCGCAGAACACCAGATTGAACACAAATCCCGACCAGTCAAACTCGGCGAAATTTGTAAAAATGTCGAGGTTCGGACAGCCGATCCAACCGAGGAAAGCGTCCTGCCCCATCATGAGGCCGAAGCCGAGCAGAATGAACACCACCGACCCGATACAAAAATCCATCAGGTTCTTCATGATGATATTTCCTGCGTTTTTTGCCCGCGTAAAGCCTGTTTCGACCATCGCGAAGCCCGCTTGCATAAAGAATACAAGCGCTGCACCGATCAAAAACCATATGCCGAAGATCGTGGCGGTCGATGAATCGGTGACCTGTGAGATGATGCTGTTGACATCCATTGAAATCTCTCCCTTTGCCATGTGTAATAAAATAAAGGCGCATGCACATCCAATGCGGGGGTCGCAGCCGACCCGCATCCGATATACACACGCCTTTGTGTGCTGTATAAAATTGTGAATAAACTCTCGCCCGATCAGATAACGCTGTAAAGCATCTCTCCGTAGGTCGGCAGCGTCCAGTATTCCGCGGAAACGATCGTTTCGATCTCGTCAACGACCGCGCGCAGCTCCTGCATACCCTCAAAGACCTTATCCTTGCTGAACATCGCCAGTTCCTGCTCATCCTTGCAGTCCGCCGACTCAAGAACCGTGCGCTCGAGCGCGCCGAGCTTCTGATACATGCTGGAGGAAAGCTTCGTCAGCTTATCAAGGATGCTCGATTCCATATCCGAAGCGACGCCGAGTCCGTTTTTGCCGCTGACCAGCGCGACAAGCTCGTTTTCATAGCCGACCACCGCGGGGATAACGCTCTTTTTGATCATGTCGATCATCGTGAGCGCCTCGATGTGGATGGTTTTACAATAATTTTCAAGCATGATCTCGGTGCGCGAAACCAGCTCGGTTTCGGTATAAACCTTATGCCTGGTGAACAGCTCGACGTTCTTTTTATCGGCAAAATGCGGAACCGCGTCGGGTGTGGATTTCAGGTTCAGCAGTCCGCGTCTTTCCGCCTCTTTGGTCCACTCCTCCGAATAGCCGTCGCCGTTGAAGATGATGCGCTTGTGCGCCTTGATATTCTCAGCGATCAGCTTCTTGACCGCCTTTTTGAAATCGTCCGCCTTTTCCAGCTCATCGGCAAACTGCATAAGCGCGTCGGCTACGATCGTATTCAAAACGACGTTCGGACCCGAGATTGACTGCGAAGAGCCGAGCGAACGGAACTCGAACTTGTTGCCCGTGAAGGCGAACGGCGAAGTTCTGTTTCTGTCGGTAGTGTCGCGCGGGAAATGCGGCAGAACGGTCGAACCGATGTCCATCTCGACCTTGTCGGCGCCCTTGTAGACTACGCCCGCTTCGAGCGCTTCGAGAATCGCTTCAAGCTCGTCGCCGACAAACATCGAAATGATCGCGGGCGGCGCCTCGTTGGCACCAAGACGGTGATCGTTGCCCGCGGAGGCAACCGAGATTCTCATCAGATCCTGATGCTCGTCAACCGCCTTGATAACCGCCAGCAGGAACACCAAAAACTGCGCGTTCTCATAAGGGGTGTCGCCCGGCTCCAGCAGGTTTTTGCCGGTGACGGTTGACAACGACCAGTTGTTGTGCTTGCCGCTGCCGTTGACGCCCGCAAACGGCTTCTCATGCAGCAGGCAGGCAAGATTATGACGCTCGGCGACCTTTTTCATGATCTCCATGGTCAGCTGGTTATGATCGGTGGCAACATTGGTGGTGGCAAATACGGGCGCAAGCTCGTGCTGCGCGGGCGCAACCTCGTTATGCTTGGTCTTGGCGTTGATGCCGAGCTTCCAGAGCTCCTCATCCAGCTCTTTCATATACGCCGAAACGCGGGTCTTGATCTGACCGAAATAGTGATCGTCCAGCTCCTGACCCTTGGGCGGGCGGGCGCCGAAAAGCGTTCTGCCGGTATAGATCAGATCAGGGCGCTGCAAATAAATATCTCTGTCGATAAGGAAGTATTCCTGCTCGGGACCGACGGTAGTTACGACGTTCTTAACGCCGAAATCGCTGCCGAACAGTTTAAGAATTCTCATTGCCTGCGTGCTGAGCGCCTCCATGGAGCGAAGAAGCGGCGTCTTTTTATCCAGCGCTTCGCCGGTGTAGGAGCAAAACGCAGTCGGGATGCAAAGCGAGCCGTCTTTTACAAAGGCATAGGACGTCGGGTCCCACGCGGTGTATCCTCTCGCCTCGAAGGTGGCGCGGATACCGCCCGAAGGGAAGCTGGACGCGTCCGGCTCGCCTTTGACAAGCTCTTTACCCGAGAACGACATGATGACGTTGCCGTTGCCGTCGGGAGTAATAAAGCTGTCGTGCTTCTCGGCGGTCACGCCGGTAAGCGGCTGAAACCAATGGGTAAAGTGGGTTGCGCCCTTTTCGATCGCCCATTCCTTCATCGCATGAGCAACAACGTTTGCAATATCCAGCTCCAGCGGATCACCGTTTTTAATGGTGTGCTTCAGCTTTTTGTAAACGTCTTTAGGCAGTTTTTCCTGCATGACCCTGTCGTTAAATACCATGCAGCCGAACTCTTCGGGTACGTTTTTCATAAGTAGATACCTCCCAATCGAATAAAAAAAGACGCTATGACCCCGCCAAAGGGTCACAGCGCCATTGCTGTTGACATTGATATTATATTCCCAAAAGCCGAAAATGTCAAGCATTGTTTATGATGAATATGCACGGATAATTCGGAAGAATTTTGTGCATATTTTACACAATGCGACAAATATATCCGCAAGGGAACCGAAAATCCTGCAAATTTTGATTGCAAACGGCGCGAAGATTTGCTACAATACATTTATATATACTTTTTTCGGAGGTTATGCTCTTATATGGATACCGACAGTATTATTACTGTGATTATTATGGTCCTGCTCGTGTTTTTATCCGCCTGCTTCTCCGCGTCGGAAACCGCTTTTTCCTCGCTGAACCGCATTCGCATGAAAAATCTGGCGGAAAACGGCTCCAAAAAAGCCGCGCGGGTGATGAAGCTGTCCGACAATTTTGCTAAGCTGCTCTCCACCCTGCTGATCGGCAACAATATTGTCAATATTGCGCTGGCGTCGATCGCGACCGTGCTTTTTGTTAAGCACTTCGGGGACATCGGCGCGACGCTTTCCACCGTCGTGATCACCGTGGCGGTGCTGATTTTCGGCGAAATTTCGCCGAAAACACTGGCGAAAGATAACCCCGAGCGATTCGCCATGGGCTTTGCCCCC
>JBJEQI010000001.1:0-4597 GCA_051881675.1 Acutalibacteraceae bacterium | reverse complement strand
CCGTCAAGTTCATCTACCGCACCGACGCGATCAAAAAATAAACACACTACTGCATGCTCGGCTCCGCGGTCAGCGGCGTGATTCTCTCCCGCCATGCGCTTGCTTTCCTGCCGATCAGCGGCGGAAGCGCTTTCGCCCGAAGCCTGCATATGCTCTCGGCCTATTGGGGACTTGTGTTCATGAGCCTGCACCTCGGGCTCCATTGGAGCGCGATGATGAATATGGCAGGAAGACTTGTAACAAAGCCGTCCACCGCCCGTCGGTGGGCGCTTCGCGCCGCGGCCGCGCTCATTGCGGGATACGGCGTGTATGCATTTATCAAGCGGAACATCGGCAGCTATATGCTGCTGCGCAACCAGTTTGTTTTCTTTGATTTTGAGGAACCGCTGATTCTGTTTTTGCTGGACTACATTTCCGTCATGGGATTGTTTGTCTGTATCGGGCACTATCTGTCCGCGGCTTTGAAAAAGCT
The DNA here is from genome assembly GCA_051881675.1 of Acutalibacteraceae bacterium. Taxonomy (GTDB): domain Bacteria; phylum Bacillota; class Clostridia; order Oscillospirales; family Acutalibacteraceae; genus CAKRRH01. Next base: position 4,125 of record JBJEQI010000001.1, on the reverse strand, counting down.
GCGAAAAAGAAAGACGGCGGCGTGAGAATACGGCGCTTAAAACAGCAATACCCGAAAGGTGTCGAGCCTTTCGGGTATATTTTTATAAAAAATTATTCATCGCCGAACTTATCTAAGCATTTTTGCAGCACCGTATTGGCGACAGCGCCCGCATACTGCGAGCCGGAGCCGCCGTTTTCAATCACGACGACAAACGCCAGCGGCATATCGGCATTTCTGGTGAACCCGACAAATACCGCATTGGGGACCTTGTCCTCGCCCACCTCGGCGGTGCCGGACTTCGCGCAAAGGTCCAGTCCGGGGAAATTCCCCTTGCCGTAATTGATCTCAACATTCGACGCCATCAGCGCAGCGAGTTGATCGGCAGTCGACTTAGAAAACATTTTTCTGCCGTTTTGCGTGCCGCCGAGTTTCACGGGGAATCCCGCGGCGGATTCGATCCGCTTGATCATATACGGCGAAACGGGGGTTCCGCCGTTCGCGATCGCGCCGACCATTGTCATATACTGCAAGGGGTTCATCATGTTGGTATACTGCCCCATGCCCGCCCATGCGAGGTCGATGTCGCGGGTGTTGCGGACATTGAAATAGCCGGTAGCGGCGGCAACGCCGTCCATCGAGAATTTTCCGTTAAAGCCCGCTTTTTCCGCATATTCGGTCAGCTTGTCCGCGCCGAGGTCTACCGCCAGCTGGCTGAAATACGCGTTGCACGAGCGCGCCAGCGCCTCTTTCAGCTTGATCTTACCGTGATAGCCCATGCAGCTGATATGCTCACCGTTCACGGTCACGCCGCCCTCGCAGACATATTCGCGGTCGTATATATCGTCAAACGTGTCCAGCGCCGCCGCAGTCGTCACCAGCTTAAAGGTCGAGCCGGGCGGATAGGTCGCCGACATAAACCGATTGATATACGCGCCCTTGATTTCGCCGTTCTTTGCGGCTGCGGCGTCCTCCTCGCTCTCCACATCATAGCTCTGCGAGCTGACCATGCAGATCACCTCGCCTGTTTTGTAGTTATAAACGCCGACCGCGCCCTTTCTACCGTCCATGGCACGGTAAGCGGTGGCGCAAACGTCCGCATCCAGGGTGGTAATCACATTATTTCCACGGTCGCCGAACTGATAGACACCGTCGATCCTGTCATAACCGACCAGCTGCGGCAAAAACGCGCTGTGGATGCCTGTGCTGATATTGCCGTAGGGGTCGCCCACCGCGTGCAATGTTGCTTTTCGGATGATTTCCGAAGAATTATACACCCGCCTGCCGTTTTTTGTCGTCGCCAGCACAACGCCGTTGCGGTCGGTGATATCCCCCGCGCGGGTAATCTCCCCGTCGGTATAGAGATGGCCGTTCGCAGGATAAAGCGCCCAGTCGTCGCCGTCTGCCGCATAAAAACAGCAAAGCAAGGCAAGCCCCGCGATAAATACCGCCGAAATGCACAGCATGATCACCGCGCGGGCAGACATTTGTTTCATTTGGAACGCACCTCCCCGTAGCTGTAGCGATCGTATTCGTCATAGCCGTCGTCCTCTAAGGAATCATACGCGTCCGCCGCGTCGTTGATAAAATCGGGACGCATACTGTTCTCGCCGACCGCCTTGATAAAGCTGAGCAGCGCCCAGCTCGCGATCATGCTCGAACCGCCGTTGGAAACGAACGGCATGGTAACGCCTGTCAGCGGCAGAAGATCGGTCGAGCCGAAAATGTTGAGCGATATTTGGAAGATGAACAGCCCCGCCGCCGCGCAGGCGGCGATCGCATAAAATGCCGAATTGGTATTCGGAATCCTGCGCCACGCATACACCGCGAAAAGAATGAAGCACGTCGCCAGTGAAAACGCCGCGATCATCCCCCACTCCTCGCAGAGAAAACCGAAAACAAGGTCGGTATCCGACGCCGCCACACGGTCGAGATTGCCGTTGCCGCCGCCCACGCCGAAAATACCGCCGCTGGCGATCGCAATCATGGTTCTCGTTTGCTGATAGCCTTTATCGGCGGCAAACTCCCATGCGTGCCGATAGGTGGCGAACCGACGCTTGACATACGGCACGAAATTCGCCACGGCGATCGCCGCCGCGCCCGTCGCCGCCGTCACGCCGGTGATGATCTTGAGATCGCCCGAGCGCATGAACATGATGATCAGCATCGTGATGAAATAGATCGACGCGGTACCGAAATCGCGCATCAGCGCAAGCGAGCCGAGGCAGATTCCCGAAAAGGCGAGAAACAGCAAAAGGTTCCGCTTGGCAAGCAGGCGGTCAAGCGTCGACGCGCCGACAAAGATAAAGGCGAATTTGAGCAATTCCGAGGGCTGAATCGTCATCGGGCCGATCGCCAGCCAGTTTTTCGCGCCGTTGATATTCTTGCCGAACAACAGATTCACCGCAAACAGCAAAACCGTTGCCACCGTCATGACGTAGCGCATCTTCATCGTCCACTCGATGTTACGCATCAGCAACCTTGCCGCGACAAACACCGCAAAGCCGATGATAAACGCCGCAAACTGCTTGATCAGCGAGTCGGGCACGGCGGAAGCGGCCACCGCAAAACCGAAAGTAGTCAGAAACATTCCCATCAGCTCTATCTGGTTGTTCCCGCTCGATCGGTTGAGCAGTATATACAGCCACTCGACCGCGATCAGCCCGAAAAACGCCACCAAAATGTTCGCCTGAAAATCCGCGATATAATGAATCATCAGCTCGCCGCAGACGATCAGCTGAATCACCGTCAGCAAGCAAAGCTGTGAGAGCGCGCCCTTTTCGCGGCGCTGCCTTGAATCGCTGCTGAGATCTTCAAAAACAGGCGGCTCAATCGTCATCTCCATGCCGCCGATCTCGATCACATCGCCCTTTTGCAGATAGGCAAAACCGTCCACCTCAATGCCGTTGACGTATATTTCGGCGTTGCCCACCGCGGCGATACGAAAGCCGTAATCGGGACTGTATGTAATAACGGCGTGCCGCCGCGAAACGGTGTCGACATTCAGGCGAATATCGCACATACGGCTCCGACCCAGCGTGGCCTCATAGCAGCTGATGCCGAAAGCGGTCGGCATACCGTGAACGCATAACTGCGCAACCGGAATCCGCGGACTTTTTTTCAGCAGCCGCTTTGCGCAGGACAGCACAAACAGCACGCACAGAAACGGCAGAATAAACCTTGACGCAAACAAAACGCAGTCAAGCGCAAATCGGAGCGCATCATTCATCACAGATCACCGCCTTTCGGTATTCTTTCGTAATAGGATTTTGTCGTCGCCATAAAATAATTGTTTCAATCATTATACCACAACCCGCCGCTTAATGAAAGTATTTTGCAAAAAATGTTTCAAGGCGGCAAAAAAGCGACAAATCTTTACACAAAATAAGGATTATAATACTTATTGTCAAACGGCAAAAGTACTAATCAACCGTGCAAATTCATATATTGGGATATATAAAAAAGAGAGGAACGAATAAGAATTGACTACATTTAAACCGGAAGGATTTTTACTGGACACGGCGGAAAACCGTCTGAGCATACGCTCGCCCCTGAGCCTCGCAGACGCCTATACCAAGGGGCAGATCCTGGAGGCGAGGGCATCCATGTGCGATACCCAGCACAATCTCGTCGTTGACCTCGGCGGCATCAAGGGAATCATCCCGCGCAACGAGGGCGCAATCGGCATAGAAGACGGCACGGTGCGCGATATCGCGATCATCTCGCGCGTCGGCAAGCCCGTCTGCTTTGTCATCACGGGCATGACGACCGATGAATCGGGCGCTCCGATTGCCATGCTCTCCCGCAGGGCGGCACAGCGGCGGTGCAGTGACGAATACATAGCGCATCTTCGATGCGGCGACATTATCGACGCCGTGGTGACTCATCTCGAGCCGTTCGGCGCTTTTTGCGACATCGGGTGCGGTATCTCCTCGCTTTTGCCGATCGATTCCATCTCCGTTTCCCGCATTTCGCACCCGAAAGACCGCTTTACTCCCGGCTGCCGCATCAAAGCCGTCGTTAAGGGCATCGGCGGCGGAAAAATCACCCTCTCGCAAAAGGAGCTGCTCGGCACATGGGAGCAAAACGCCTCGGCCTTTTCGGTCGGTGAAACCGTATCGGGAGTGGTCCGCAGCATCGAAAATT